>USOR01000190.1 GCA_900556425.1 uncultured Coriobacteriaceae bacterium | reverse complement strand
CATGCGTTATACGGCGATCGAGATGAGCGACACTTGCAGCTGGCCCCTCATAACCCGCCATGAACGCAAAGGTGAGCTCCTCGACATGGCGGCGAGCCTCATCCTCCGTGCGCTCGACGGGCGTCTGCATCGGAAGGATGCGCGACACGCCGGCGACCTTGCTCCGCACAACCGATCCGTCCACGACGCGCATGGTGACTGGATCATCCGCGTTGAGGATGCCGTCGCCGTCGATATCGTCATCCCACGCATCCACGATGCCGTCACCGTCGAAATCGCCTCCGGTGGTTTCGTCGAAGAGCCCAAGAGAGACATCGATGGCGGCGTACTCGGGATACGCAGCGTCATAGTAGGTCTGACGCTCGCCCCAGCTGTCACGCCAGGTTTGCAGGAAGTAGTCGGTCTGCACGTTGACATCGGTCCACTCGAGGCCACGCTGCTCGGCAAACTGCCTGAGCCCCGTGAAACCCGCACAGGAAAGCTCGGTCGTGGATGAACCGGCATCGGTCCACTGGAACAAACCGCCTGCGACCTCATAGCCGTAGTGGAACATGCCGCTCATGTCGCAGAAGGAAGCGGCATTCGAGCCGGACTCCGCAAACATGTTGCCAATCGCAGCGGCAGCCATCTCGGGCGTCCAGCCGGCATTGAGCAGACGCGTGGCAACTTGCAAGTCAGTCAGAGTCGTCGCAAGCGTCGAGCCATCATCGGCAATGACCGGCGCCGAAGTCGTGGCGTCGGGTGAGGTGTATTGGTCGATGGGGGTCGAATCCTGTGGGCCTGGATCAGAGGCAGCGGGCTGCTCGGTCTGCTGCACGGCATCCGCAGGCTCCTGACCGGGTGATTCGGCACCGTCATCAGGGGTGACAACATCAGCGGCAGGCGACTGCTCGCTCGGCGGAGGCGTCACATCAGGAGTATCGGCCGGCATATCCGCACCAGGCTTCTGGGCCACATCCGGGGATTCGGTCGCATCAAGCGACTCCAGGATGGCGAGAAGCTCAGCCGGATCGAGTTCGGAGATATCGAGATCATCGACAATCTGCCCCAGCAGCGGGTACAGGTCCTTGAACTCACCCTCCGGCTCGACGAGGTCCATCGTAACCGGGTCATAGGCCTTGCCCGTCAGCACATCGACAAGCAGGCCAGAGCGCTCGTCAAAGACGAGCAGCGTGTTGTCGGCACCGCGCTCGACCGTGTGTACGACGGGAGCCTCGGAAGACTCGTCCGCAATCGCGCGCAGGGGAACGCCTACGGTTCCCGCACCCAGACTCGTCGTGAGCAGGAGCGCAACGGCAGGCATGGAGCGCTTCGAAGCCTCGCGCTTGATATACCAGGTGCAGGGATGCAAGACACCATGCGCTCCCAGCGGGAAGCGCTCGATGGCGTGCCTTCCCCTGGGATAACGCGGAATCGCGTGTTGTCCCTGCGTGTATTTTGACATGTGGGTTCCTACACCTTTTGTCATGTTTGCGTAGGCGCATTGTACTCTTTTTTGGGACACCTGTGAGAGCCCAAATGGCCTGTCGGCATGAAGGCATATGGTGAAAGAACAAGCTATGGAACAAGGGACCTAGAGCTGGTTGTCCTTGAGGGCGTTCATGTCAGCTTTGCTGATGTTGTAGCGCTCGAGATGGGCTTTGTACGCATCGCGCAAAGTCCAGTATTTGTTCACCTTGGGAGCAACAAAAATCATGAATATGACGAGGATGATGAGCGGCACGGTGTTGCTCACGAACGAGGGAAGCTCAACAACACCCGTGAATGCGATGAGAAAGAGAACGGCAATGATGGCGCAAGCGAGAATGGTAACGCACACGATAAGGAGAAGGGTCTTTCTCAACTCATCGCTCATGGTAATGGCCTGGCGCACTTCTTTGCGGCGCTTCTTGCCCACATGCTCTTCGACCACGTGCCCACCTCAGCCTATACGTACCGACGCGGCAATTCTACCAGCTTATGAGGCTCTTGTAGACAATTCACAAAAGAATGACAAGAGCACGGAAGAAGGAGCGCGCAGAGAGAGACGGGCGCCGGTATGCTCCGGACGCCCGTCGTCTGTCTGCCGTGCCGCCGTTTTGGCGGAAGCCTTCAGTACCTTGCGAGAGATTTCTCGACTTCGTTCGCTTCGCTCACTTCGCTCGAAATGACAGGAGATGTCCCTTCGCTCACTTCGCTCGAAATGACAAAAGGCATCGCAGCTTGTCATTCCGAGCAGAGCTGCCGATAGGCAGCGGAGTCGAGGAATCTCGCCCTTGAAGCTACAGCCTGGAAACCCACAGACCGTGGATGTTGCAGTAATCAAATGCCTCGATGACCGCATCGTCAGGCGCAACCGTGAAAACGGCCTCGGGGGCATCGCCCGGATTAAGGTGCACGAACTGCACGCCCTTCTCGGTGTGCAGGCAAATCCACTGGATGTAGTGCTCCTCGATCATGGGATGGGGCACCTCGCCCACCTTGACCGTCACGACTTCGCCGTCAATCTCGATGACGGGAACATGCTTCTCGGCTGCGCCGTCTGAGCTGTCGGCGATGAGCTCGGTCATCTTCTGACCACAGCAGAAGGGAATCGGGCCTCCGTCGATAATCTTGGTGATGATGTTTCCGCAAATATCGCAGCGATAGAATTTGATCTCTTCCATGGCTGTTCCTCTCTCTAGACAATCTGTCGAACCAGGTACGACCAGTATACACTTCACAAGAGAATAAAGGGATATCAGATGACCAGATCGACGGCTTCGATTTCTATGGTTTTTGCAAGGTCGTCGAAGCTCATCTCAATCTGCGTGCCAATACGCCCGCCCGAGAACATGATCGTATCGAAGAGAACGCAAGTCTCGTCGATAAAGGTACGGAAGAACTTCTTCATTCCCAAAGGACTGCATCCACCATGCACGTAACCCGTCAAGTCGAAGAGCTCGCGCGAGCGCACCATAGCCACCGACTTCTCTCCTGTGGCGCGTGCCGCCTTCTTGAGGTCGAGCTCGGCGGCAACCGGAATCATGAAGACGAGATACTCACCGCTTTTGCCTTGCGTGACGAGCGTCTTGAAGACGTGGTCGGGATCCTCCCCCGCACGTAGCGCGATATCGACGCCCGTGTCCTCCCCCGTC
>USOR01000189.1 GCA_900556425.1 uncultured Coriobacteriaceae bacterium | reverse complement strand
CTGGCCGAGCTACCCCGCCCCGTTCTTGCAGGCATCCTCATCATCGGGCTCGTACTCATCCTTGCCGGAATCTGGCAGTTCTGGCCTCGTGCAAATGCGGATTATGTCGTAGCCACAAATCAAGAGCAGGAGGCACCAGACGCGAACGTGCAGCAAACGGCCCCTACGCAGGCCGAAATCGTGATCGACGTCGAGGGTGCCGTCAACGCGCCCGGACTCTATACGCTTGCAGCTGATTCGCGTGTAGGCGAGGCCATAGAGGCAGCGGGCGGATTTGCCTCAGACGCCCAACCAGGAGCAACCAACCTCGCGCAGAAACTCTCCGATGGCGAGCAAATCTTCGTCCCCACCATCGAAGAGACGCAGGGCGCAACGAGCGCTGTCTCAAAAGCTGCGATGCCATCATCGAAGCGAGATGGGAAGATCAATATCAACACGGCAAGCGCCGAAGAACTACAGGAGCTCTCGGGTGTGGGGCCTGCCCTCTCGGGACGTATCATCGACTATCGCGAGTCGAAGGGGCGCTTCTCCTCAATCGAGGACATCAAGGAAGTCTCGGGCATTGGCGAGACCCGCTTCGAGAACCTCAAGGACAAGATCTGCGTATGAGCTCCCATGAGAGAGGCCTTCCCTCACGCCCATCGTTGCCACCTCTCCTGCTTGCCGCTCTCTCGGCCTGGATTGCAGTCTGCCTCTCGGAGGAGTTGTGCTGGCAACTCTATGCAGACGCACGCGTGGCGGCCATTCTTCTTATGTGCCTTATTGTCCTGCTTGCCATTGGCACGACCATTCTTGCCATCAAGCATCATGGATTCGCGGTCGTCTGCATCGCCTTCACAAGCGTATGTATATGCGGGCTTTTCTGGTGGGGCGGATGGGCCAAAGACGTCAAGCGTCTTCCCACCCTTCTTGAGCAGACTCCGACACTCGAGCTTGACTTGACGGGAGATCCGGCAGCAAGAGATTACGGCACCATCTCGACAGCGCGCATAAACTGCAATGCCGGTAGCATCAGTATGCGGCTCATCTGGCCCGAAGGTGCCGAGCCACTCGCTGCGGGACATCGCATCGCCGTCACGGGCAACGTATCATCTCCCAAACTTGACGATGGCAGCCGATGGAACCATCGCAACGGCTTTGCGGGCATGCTGCGAGCATCGCACGTCGAGGAGCTCGGATATTCTCCGGGCTTGCGCGGATTCGTGACCGCGTTTCGCGACGACTCCTTCGCGCGCGTTGCCTCGATTGAAGGTGATGCAGCGGGCCTGCTTGCCGGGATCTTGCTCGGAAACCGAACGCTCTATGCCGGTTCCGAGCTTGAGCAAGCGTTCCAGACAACGGGACTTGCGCATCTCATGGCCGTCTCGGGTACGCATCTTGCCATCGTGACGATGTTGCTTTCCGCATTGCTCGCGAGAAGCCCCCTGCGGCGCAAGGTTCGTAGCGCCGTACTTATCATTGGCCTCATTATCTACGTGGCGATTACAGGCTTTGCCCCGTCAGCTTTGCGTGCCGCCACGATGTGCTCGGTTGCCCTTGTCCTGGGGGCGCTCAAGACGCGCGCTTCGGCACTGAGCGCGCTGTCTCTGTGCGCACTCGTCTTCCTTGGCCTCTCCCCGCCCATAGCCTTCTCCCTCGGATTCCAGCTCTCCGTACTCTCGGTGCTTGGACTCATCATCTTCGCCAGGCTTGCTGATTGCTGGCTCGGGCATGCGCTGCCGCGACTTCCCCCGAGTCTCGTCTCATCAGTGGCGGCGACCATCGTCGCGTCGTCTGCCACGCTCCCGATGACCGTGACGCAATTCGCGCAGTTGCCGCTCATATCACCTGTAGCCAACTTGCTCGCGGCGCCTCTTGTCACCGGCATGCTTTGTCTCGGTATCATCGCGCTCGTTACCGGCAGCGTCTTCGCTCCTCTCGGAGTCCTGTTACTGCAAATCGCGGCGACCCTTGCATCATGCTGTGCCGCACTCGTGCGCATGCTTGCCGATATGCCGCTTGCGTGCCTTCCCCTTTCGAGCGCTACGCACGCAATTGCAGTCTTGTTCTGCATTCTGTTCATCGCATTGTGGGCGTTTTGGCCACTTCCTCAGCGTAGCGCAGACTCCGAGAGAAGGCAGGGCCCTCCCCTACCGCGCAACAAGCTTCTCAAGACATGCACCGCCCTCATAGTGCCCATCGTGCTCGTTCTCCTTCTGGGTTTTGGACAATCGGCAAGACCATGGCAGGCAGCAGATGCACGCATGGTGATGCTCGACGTGGGGCAAGGCGATAGCATCCTTATCCAGAGCAAGGCGGCCAGTGTCCTCGTGGACACAGGCGAGCAAGGAGATGTGCTCCTGCGCGAACTTGCCGAGCAAGGCGTCACGCACCTCGATGCCATCGTCATCAGCCACAAGGACGCCGACCATGCCGGAGCGCTCAAGAAGCTCGCTGGTGTCGTCGCGGTCGATCACGTGTACGTGCATGCAGACTTGATCGGCCGAGCTTTCATGGAGAAGGTTCTCGAATCCGCACGCTGGGTGACGAACGGACGCGAAGCCGAGGGCGTGCGCCCTGGTACCACCTTACGGGCTGGACGGTTTTCCCTCAACATCATTGCGCCACAAGACGGCGGAAAGAGCGAGAACGAGGATAGCCTCGTCGGGTTGCTCGAGTTCGACGCGGACGGTGACGGCAATGCCGAGGCGCGTGGGCTGCTCACAGGCGATGCCGAAAGCGAAGCACTGGAGCGCGTCGTATCGCAGGTAGGCGATATCGACTTTCTCAAGGTCGCCCATCACGGCAGCAAGGGTGGCCTGACAGACGAACAGCTCACAGGGCTTTCCCCCGAGATCGCGCTCATCAGCGTGGGAGCCGATAACAAGTACGGACACCCCAGCACCGAGACCGTAAAGATGCTCGAAGACCACGGAGTACGTATCTACCGCACCGACAAGCAAGGGGCCATCAGCGTTGGCTTTTCCAGCACGGGAATACGCGTGACACCGGAGCGATAGATGATGAAGATACCAATGGCTCCCAAACCCATGCGCGCCTCTGCGGCATGACGAAGCATTTCGTTTGGGGCACATCGCGCGTGCCCCAAACGTCAATCCTCGTCAACCCAAAGCAAGAAACGCGCCCCAA
>USOR01000188.1 GCA_900556425.1 uncultured Coriobacteriaceae bacterium | reverse complement strand
CCCAGACGGGTCCCAGTTCGATAATCCACTGCGCGATGAATCCGCGGGGGTCGCGCAGCAAGTCGATGAAAAACTGTATTACTTCCATTGCTCCCTAACTTACACAGCAAGTGCGCCGTATGGACTTGGGCGCCCACCAGAGGCCCCTTATGGCTGCTTCCTCCCGGACCTGACCAGGTTCGGGACATAGTGCCGCCCAAGCCCATGCGACGCACTTACGAGCGTTGGAACATTGTAGCGCTTGATGGCAATGGAGATACGTAAAATACGTGTAAAGTGGCTGCCTACTCGACAGCGGCGTCTCCCTCGGCCACCGCGCCATTGGCTGATGGCTCGGCATCGCCATTGTTCGAAACCTTATCGAACACGGTGGTCTTCGTACCACCCGCGCCATCGCTTTCGTCGAGCGTGAGCTGCTGGCCGTTATTGCCGAAGCTATACTTTGCCTCGCCCGTCGCATCGCCCGACTTGTAGGTGATGGTCTTGGAGCCAGGGTCGACCGTGTAATCAAAGGTATTGCCGACAAGCTTGAACTTGTCCCCCGAGAAGACAACCGTGACCTCTGTGTCCTTGATCTTCCACTCGCCCACGAGCTCATTGGCATCTGACGACCCGCATGCCGCAAACGCGAACAGGCAGGTACAGGACATGACCGCCGCGATAAAGCATGCGATAAGGCGTTTTCTAATCATGTCGTGCTCCTTTGCTTGGATCGTCACGTACGAATCGGGCTAAGTGTACCCGTAGACTCAGTCTTCGTCCTCGTCATCGTCAAAGGACAGAAAATCGTCATCTGACTTTGACGCAGGCTTATGCCGCTCGGGAAAGAGCAGCTTGGTGCGCCGCTCGAGAATGATGGCAACCAGCAGGAAGATGAGCAGGCCAATGCCGATAATGAGGAGAACGCCCCCCGTTAGGCCAAAGTATGCGAAGTATTCGTCAAACATGCTCTCTCCCAGCTAAAAGTCACGGGTCGCATGGTACCGCAAAACGCGCCGTGAGAGGTATACTTGCTCGCAACACATTTCAAACGGCGCATCACGCCAGGCACAGGAGGAACAATGCTCGACATTCGCTTCATTCGCGAGAACCCCGAGGCCATCGAGGAGGCTCTGAAGAACCGCCATGCAAAATGGGATTACGATGAGTTCCGTCGCCTCGATGAAGAACGCCGCGAAATCATCCAGAAGGTCGAGTCCCTCAAAGCCGAGCGCAACACCGTCTCCAAGCAGATCGGCGCCATGCTCAAGGAGGGCAACGCCGAGGAGGCCGAAAACGCCAAGGTCCGCATGCGCGATGTCGGTGACGAGATAAACAACCTCGATGGCGCCCTCGTGGCTATCGAGGAAGAGCTCAACGGCCTCACCTACTCCATCCCCAACATCCCCGGCCCCAACACGCCCGTCGGCGATGACGAGGACGATAACCCCGAGGTACGCCGTTGGGGTACGCCGCGCGAGTTCGACTTCGAGGCCAAGGCGCACTGGGACCTCGGCCCCGAGCTTGGCATCATCGACTTCGAGCGTGGCGTGAAGCTTGCCCACGCACGTTTCTACGCACTGCATGGCGCTGGTGCCCGCCTCGAGCGCTCGCTCATCAACTTCATGCTCAACGAGCACATCAAGTGGGGCTCCACCGAGTGGTGGGTTCCCGCGCTCGCAAACAAGGAAACCCTCACCGGCACGGGCCAGCTGCCCAAGTTCGAGGAGGACCTCTTCAAGACGACCGAGGGGCTCTACCTCATCCCCACGGCCGAGGTCATGCTTACCAACCTGCATGCCAACGAGGTGCTCGACGGCGCGGAACTCCCGATTCGCTACTGCGCATACACGCCATGCTTCCGCGAGGAGGCCGGTAGCGCCGGTCGCGACACGCGCGGCATCATCCGCGTGCACCAGTTCGACAAGGTCGAGATGGTGCGCTTCGCCAAGCCGGACGAATCCGACGCCGAGCTCGAGAACATGACCTCCTGCGCCGAGAAGATCCTGCAGGAGCTGGGCCTTCCCTATCGTGTCATCAGCCTGTGCACGGGTGACCTCGGTTTCTCGGCCCGCCAGACTTACGACCTCGAGGTGTGGTTACCGAGCTACGGTGCCTACAAGGAGATTTCGAGCTGCAGCAATTGCGGAGATTTCCAGGCACGCCGCGCCAACATCAAGTTCACCGACGAGAACGGCAAGAAGCACTTCGCACACACGCTCAACGGCAGCGGCCTTGCCGTCGGGCGCACGATGGCCGCCATCATCGAGAACTACCAGAACGCCGATGGCACCATCACGGTTCCCGAGGCACTGCGTCCGTACATGGGCTGTGATGTGATAGCCGCGCAGTAGGACGAAGGAGCGCGTCATGAACATTATCGTCGTGGGCTGCGGCCGCGTGGGAAGCCATTTGGCGACCCTGCTTTCCGAAGACGGGCATAACGTCTCAGTCATTGACCGCGCCGCCGATGCGTTCAAGAACCTCGGACGTGACTTTAACGGTCGCATCGTGCGCGGTATCGGCTTCGACGAGAGCGCCCTCATGGACGCCGGCATCGACGAAGCTGACGTCATCGCCGCCGTCACAAGCAACGATAATGCCAATCTCATGATTGCGGAGGTTGCACGACGCATATATGAGGTCCCGCATGTCATCACGCGTCTCTACGAGGCGCGCCGCGAGAAGACCTATGCGCAGCTCGGCATTGACTTCGCCTGCGGAACGACGCTCGTAGCCGAGGAGATCTTCTCGAAGATCCAATCGGGCCACGGTCACCACATCGACACCTTCGGCAGTTACGAGCTGGCACGCTTCGCCTTCAACCTCGAGGATGACACCACCATGTCATGCAGTGAGCTCGAGAAGGACTACGATGCGCGCGTCGTCGCCGTCGAGCATGACGACGAGACCATCCTTCCCTCGCAGGATACGATTCTGCACGATGGCGACGTGGCCATCGTCTGCGTCGCCCGCGAGGACTTCGGCCGCCTCTCGCGCTTTATCAGGAGCTGATTCCATGTTCATCGTCATTAGCGGCGGTTCGACCACGGCAGAGTACCTCATCTCGATGATGCTCGAGCAAAACCACCGCATCACCCTCATCGAGGAAGACCGCGAAACCATCGACCACCTTGCCGACACCCTGCCGCCCGAGGTG
>USOR01000187.1 GCA_900556425.1 uncultured Coriobacteriaceae bacterium | reverse complement strand
GGTCTGACGCGTGGCACCGACCGCATCCGCAAGCTCCTGCTGCGAGAGACCGCAATCGGTGCGTGCCGCCCGCATGCGCTCGTTTTTCTCGTCTTCCAATGGGATTCCCTTGCCCTGTCTTCGTTAATGCAATATATATCGTACATGCAAAATATATATTGCACAATATGCGCATCTACGTCAATAGAAAAACGAGACAAAAAAGGAAGCGCCCCGCAGGACGCTCCCCCTTTCGTAGCCTTGTGTTATGCGACGTTTACGCCTTGTTGCGCTCGGTATCCCAGTCGACGTAGCACACGTGCGTCTCGAGGTACTCCTCGACGCCCAGCTCGCCGTCCTCGCCACCGATGCCCGACTGGCGCACGCCCTGGTGGAAGCCCTGGAACGCCTCGAAGTGCTCGCGGTTGACGTAGGTCTCGCCGAACTTAATCTCGTTCATGGCGCGCATGACCGTATCGTAGTCGGTCGTGTAGATGGAACTCGTCAAGCCGTAGACACTGTCGTTGGCCATCTCGATGGCCTCGTCGAGTGTCTTGAACGTGGTGATGGGCAGCACGGGCCCGAAGATCTCGTCGCGCATGATGCGCATGTCATGCGTGCAGCCGGTGATGACGGTGGGCTCGTAGAACCAGCCCTTGCCATCGACCTGGGCCTTGTGACCGCCGCAGGCGACCGTGGCGCCTTCGGCGATGGCGGACTGCACCATCTCGTCGACATGCTCCTGCTGGGCCTTGTTGACCATGGAACCCATGTCGAAGGTGCCGGCGAGCGCCGGGCCGTAGGTCAGGGTCTTCATCTTCTCGATGACCTTCTTCGTGAACTCCTCGGCGATGCCCTCCTGCACGTAGACGCGCTCGGCGGCATTGCACACCTGGCCAGTGTTGATGACGCGCGAGGCGACGACGTAATCGACCGTCTCGTCGAGCTTGCAGTCGTTCATGACGATGACCGGCGCCTTGCCACCCAGCTCGAGCGAGACCTTGGTGACGTTATCGGCAGCGGCCTTCATGATCTTCTTGCCGACCTCCGTCGAACCGGTGATGGTGACGATGGAAATCTTTGGATTGGAGGCAAGCGCGTTGCCCGTGAGCGAGCCCGATCCGGTGATGACGTTGATGACGCCCTTGGGAAGGGACGACTTCTCGACGATCTTGGCGAACTCGTATGCGCCGTTGGGACAATCCGATGATGCCTTGAGCACGACGGTGCAGCCGGCGATGAGCGCCGGGGCGACCTTGCGGCCGATGAGGAACAGCGGGAAGTTCCACGGCATGATTTGGCCGGCTACGCCGATGGGCATCTTGTAGAGGAAGATGTTCTCGTTGGGGCGGTCCGACGGGATGATCTGGCCCTTGAGGTGACGTGCCTGGGCAGCCATGTACTGCACGTAGGCGGGCAGCCAGCCGGCCTCGTCCATGGCCTGCGCGAGCGGCTTGCCCATCTCCTCGGACGTGGTGCGGGCCAGGAGCTCCTGATTTTCCTTGAGCAGCTCTACGAGCTCCATCAGGTAGTTGGCGCGCTCGATGGCGGGAACCTTCTCCCACGACTTCTGCGCCTCATAGGCGGCATCGACAGCCGCCTCTACGTCGGCCTCGGTGGCCATGGGGAAACGCGAGATTACCTCCTCGGTTGCCGGATTGACGTTATCGCGCATCTCGCGATCGCCGTTGTCGAGGAACTCGCCGTTGATGAAAAGCTGGACTTCTTTCATTCAAATCCTCCTTTGACTTGAATGTAGGCGCGCATGCGCCTGTTTCACGAAGGCGACCCCCGCTTGGAAGTCGCTTAATCTTGAAGGTGATTATACTCTCGTCCGAAGTATCCACGGAGATGAAATGCAGTATGCACCGAAAGCACATGTCTGAAGTCACGCGGATATAACGACAACTTACGGCATGCATATCCCTCGACGCTCTGCAATGACATTTTCCAGCCAATCGTTCCGAGTTCCCCGCCCCGTGCATATCAAAGTAGTACTATGTGAGACCGTAGACACAAATGGTACAAGCGGAGGTCATCATGACCGTGTTCCATCGCATTACCGAGGGCAAGCTCGGATCTCATGACGGATGCGTCATCGAGGACGAGGTTTCACAGGAGTTTCTCGACCGCATTCCGGGCGGCCTATTTCGGTATCGTGCTGACGATGAGGGAACCATCGACTACGTGAGCCATGACGTCCTGGACATGTTCGGTTGCGAAACCTACGACGAGTTCTGCGCCATCACCGACAATACCTTTCCCGGCATGGTTCATCCCGACGACCGCGAACGCGTTCTCTACGAAATCGACGAGCAAATCAAGGTAGGCGACAGAGACGCCGTCACCTACCGTCTCAACCGTCCCGACTTCACGGAGCTCTGGGTCGACGACCGCGGCCATTACATCGTCGACGATAGCGGCACCGCCTGGTTCTACGTCACCATCATCGACATCTCCGACAAGGTGAATAGCCAGCGTCAGCTCGAGCGCGCCGAGGAACGCGTCGACATGCTGACCATGCTTTCCCGTGACGTCATGTTCGATATCGATTGCCAGGACCAGTCCGGCGAGCTCTTCGGTGATTTCGAAACGCGCTTCGGACGTCCTCCTCACTCGAGTGACCTCATCCTGCGCAAGCGCTGCGACAAAGATTGCAACGTAGACCTCGAGATACACGACATCGATTCCCTACGCGAGATAGTCGAGAAAGGCGACTTCATCGACATCGAGACATCGCTGCCCGATGCCGAGGGAAACCCCATCTGGTGCCGCTACCAGTCCTTCGTGATCTTCGATGACGATACCGGCCTGCCCGTGCGCCACGTCGGACGCTTGCTCGACACGCACGCAATGGTCATGCGCGAGGCGAACCTGCGCAAGATGGCCGAGCTCGATGGCCTTACGGGCATATTCAATCGCAACGCAGCAATGGCTCGCATCGAACAGGCACTCGTCAGCGAGGAATGCCAGGATGGTTGCTGCCTCTTCCTCATCGACGTAGACGACTTCAAGCAGGTCAATGATTGCTTCGGCCACCCCGAAGGCGACCGCGTGCTGAAGGAGATAGCGCGCTTCTTGCGTCGCAGCATGCGCAAGGACGATATCATCGCCCGCCTCGGTGGCGACGAATTCGCCATCTTCGCCGCCGGCCTGGGCAAC
>USOR01000186.1 GCA_900556425.1 uncultured Coriobacteriaceae bacterium | reverse complement strand
TGGATTGCGGGATTTCGCGCGCCTGCACGGGACATGTGGCGGATGGTGAAGGATTCGCACCTTCGATGCCGTGCTTGGCGGCATTCCCGGGTAGCAACCGGGCGCATTCGTCTTCTCTGCCAACCATCCGATGAAAAGGAAAAGCCGCCCATTGCGGACGGCTCTGCGATGCGGTCTCTCCCGCATGTCTGACTGGATACACCATATCAGGTTTCTTAGTACACTTTAGTATGCTGTTTCGCCTTTCTCAGGCAGCCGCGTTCGGGATGGACTGTCTGCGCCACTGCTCCGGCATCAGGTCGTATACCTCGTCTATGGCGTTGCGGCGCAGCTTCATCATGCCTTGCCAGCTATAGTCCATGTCCACGCAGCACCGTTCCCACGTCTTGCCGGTCAGGTAGTGCGCCGTGAGCGCCCGCCCGTATTCGGGTCGCGACAGGCGGCGCAACACGTCGTGCGCCACGCGTTGCTCGTCCACGAACTCGGCCATCTCGGTGCAGTAGTCCGCGATCAGCCCCTGGAGGCGTATCACCGCGTCCTCGAACGCCTTGGGGTTCGGCGAGCCGGACACCCGCTCGCGGTAGTCCATGGTGGTTCCGGCCATCTCGCGCAGGGGCTCGATTTCTTCCCGCAGCGAGTCGATGCGAGCCTTGAGCGACCTAACATGCTCCAGGTATGCCGAGGCGCAGATGCGCCTAACTTCGGGGTCGTGCCGCAATGCATCCCTCCAACGTGCCGAAATGCCGTCAGACACAATATATCGCGTTCTGGAGCGTTTTCAACACAAGATGTTGTGTCGTGTGCATGTTATGAGTCAAAAGGCCTTATTCGGTCGGTTCCGTGCGCGAGAGCGGCGTTTCAGTCATCATCGCAGTCCCCGAACCTGAACTTACCGAAATTCTCGCCCGTATGGTTCCTGATGTGGCTCTCGACCCATTCGGGATACGTGCCACAACATCCGGGACATCCCCTGTTCCAATCGTCGTCATCGACCGGATTCACGTGGATGTCCTGGAAGCGGTTGCCGTACTTGTCCGTCCTGGCCTGGAGCCAGACCTTGATTGGCGGCACGACATCGAGCGAGTGCGCCACGTCATCGCGGCGAAGCTGACCGTCATGCCCGAACTCGAAGCGACCGAACCGCGAAAGCCAGTCCATGAGGTCATCGTTTGTCCATTCGCCCAGGTCCTTCTCGATAGCGAGCGAAAGCTGCTCCATCAGTCCATCTCCTCTCCCAACTGCTCCATGGCGCTCATCATCGCGGCCTGCACGACGTACGCCTCGGTTTCGTCGTCGAACTTCGTCCCCATGTCATCCTCGACGTACTGTGCGTAGTGGACGCACTCGTGGGCGAGCAGCGCGTACCATTTCACGTCCTTCGGGCCTTTCGTCGTGTTTGTACATTGCCGCGGAACCCTCTTTGTTGGCAGGTTCGTATCGTCTCCCGGTTATTCGCTTGACGAACTTGCGCGCCTTTTTCGCGCTCGTGAACGCGTAGAGCGGTATCAGGGGGAACCAGTCCCATGGTTGCGTTCTTTCGACATTTGTTGCCATCAGCCCATCTCGCTTTCCAGCCATGCCTTTATCTCTTGGAAGTCCATGCAGCACTCCAGGTCGCGGAGTGGGCATATCTCGCATCCGCCATCTTCCATGTAGCATGCGCACATTACGACCTTGTGGACGAACTGCGCGGCCAAGGCGGGTGTGCCCATCAGGTATTCCAGTTCGTCATGGCATTACCCCCAGGTCTTTCAGGTGGTCCATCGTGAGGTCAACATCATGCTCGCTCACGGGATTGCCCTCTCCGAACGAACGGCACATGATTCCGAGCATGTCTCGCATGGTCTGCTCCATGTCCTCGATGCGCAGGGCCTCGCTCATTGCGTATTGGAATTTCATTCGCTCTCCTCCTCACGAACTGAAAAACAGCCAGCCTATGAACGCCGGAACGCTCGGAGCGGTTCCGAGCGCATCGGCAACCTGAGCGTACGCCTGCCACTCGAAGAAGATTCCGAAACACGCGATCAAGATGACCGCCAGAATCATGAACACGAGGCATCCGTCGTTGTCGTCATACATCGCTTTCCTCCTTGAGCCAGTCTGCTAGCTTCCGAGCAAAAGGCTCGAACGGTTCCAACAGGGCATCGCGCAACCTATCCATCGCTTCCGCCAGGTCTTGCCGCGCTTCGTTCCAGGACTTACTCACCTGATTCCTCCTTGAGCCATTCGAGAAACGCCATAGTGCACTCACCCTGGTTCTTACCGCAGATGTCCTCTGCCGGGCACATCCGGCAATTCACGCGCCAACTCAGCCAATCTGCCAGCTTATCGGGCGACTTGGTAATGCGCTCGAAGTTATTCATCCAGCACCCCCAACGCCCTTGCGCGGTTGTAGAACCAATGCACTGCTGATATGTCTATCGGAACGGAGCGGCATGCCGATTCGTCCATTGTCATCAGCATGTCCACGACGAGCAAGCTCGCGCTGTCTCCGTTGTACGAGGCAAGCAGCTTCGCCAGTTCCGCCTCGCCATCGGCGTTAAACCTCGGCTTGGTCATCCACAATCACCCCGCATCCATCGAGCAGCCTCCTGTAGAAGCCGTACGCGCTGTTCCTGCTGACGCGCATAGCTTCGAGCATCTCCATAGCGACCTGCGCGAGGTATTCGTAGCGTCGGGGCAGCGAATCAGGATCGTCGACGTAGTGCTTGCAGGCTTTCGCGTGCGGTGCCGTTTGGCCCATGTAGTAGGCGTTGTTGTTTGCCGCGTAGAAGCAGTCGAGATGCGTGTATTTCACGTGCTTGCACGTTCCGCATGTCCTGTGCTCATTCGGCTTCATGTCCGCAATGCAATCGCTCATGATTCCTCCTCCTCGAAATGACGATCGAACGCATCCGCGAACAGGCAGTAGTGATGTCCGCCGACCGAGAACGTACGGCAGGCAACGCCCATGAAGTCATCGCGTCCAACGTGCTCGATGACATCGCCGACGCGCACGATGTCGCATCCGATTGACAGCTCTTTCGTGCACACGTAGCTCATGACTCCACCACCTTCGCGCCGCAATGCGGGCAGTAGTTCCCAGTGAGGTCAGTATCCTCGTCGGTCACCCCACACGAGCTGCATCTGACGCCCTCCCATCGTCCCGGCTCG
>USOR01000185.1 GCA_900556425.1 uncultured Coriobacteriaceae bacterium | reverse complement strand
GCTTCGTGCTGCACTGGCTCGTCCCGTCCATCTCGCTTGCGGCTGCGTTCGCCCTCGGCGCGGCCCTTGGCCCCACCGATGCCGTCGCCGTCGCGTCGCTCGGCAAGACCATCAAGCTCGGGACGCGCCAGAAGGCCTCCCTCCTGGGCGAGGCTCTGCTCAACGATGCTTCCGGTATCGTCTCGTTCCAGTTTGCGATTGCCGCGGCGGTAACCGGTTACTTCTCGATTGCCGATGCCGGCTGGACCTTCGTCGTCGAGTTCTTTGGCGGCATCGCACTTGGCCTTGCAATCGCGGTGGTCGCCTTCTTCATCATGCGTCGTTTGAGACGCGCCGGCGTGGAGAGCGCCACCGTCCACGTATGCTTCGAGCTCTTCCTTCCCTTCTTCATCTATCTCGTCGCGACGCAGGCACACGTCAGCGGCATCCTCGCGGTCGTCGCAGCCGGCCTCTTCCTCTCCTACGCCTCGCAGCTTCTCACGCCGCGTTCACGTTCCTTCTCGACTTTCTCGACACGGCTCTCCATCGCGTCCCAGAACGTCTGGAGTCTTTTCTCGTTCGTCCTCAATGGCGTCATCTTCACCAATCTCGGCATCGTGCTCTCCTCGACGCTTGCCCCGGCACTCAAGGAGAACTCGGCTGACCTCGTGTGGATTTTCGGCCTCGTGTTCATACTCACCGCCGTCATCGTCGGTGTCCGCTTCATCTGGATTCTCTGCTGCGACCTGCTCTCGAATCATCCCGAAGCTGGAAAGCACATGAAACTCGGGCGCTCCGCCGTCCGAAAGGCTCTGGTCACCACCTTGTGCGGGCCCAAGGGAGCGGTCTCGCTTTCCATTGCCTCGACCATTCCGTTCACGGTTGCCTCGGGTGCCGTCTTCCCCCAACGCGATCTTCTGCTCTTCCTCGTCTGTGGCGTCATCGTCGTCACGCTCTTGCTCGCGAACTTCGTCGTTCCCCTTATCGCTCCCAAATCGGACGAGGAAGAATCCGACGAAATCGACCCCGAGCATGAGATCGAGATGATCGAGAACGTCATTTCGGGTCTCAAGCGTCAGCAAACTCCGGAAAACAAGCAGGCGACGGGCAGGGTCATGCGCATGTACTATCGCAGACTCACCGCCGCACGACGTCGCTCTGTCTCGTCACGTCAATTACGGTACCTGCGTCAGGAAGTGCTCCTGCACCAGCGTGACTTCATCAAGGACGCCATCGCTCATGATGATGTCGACAAGCGCCTTGGCACCAAATACCTCAAGCGCATCGAGCGCATGCTCAAGCTGCTTACGCGCAAGAAGACCCTGCTTACGGCTCGTCGCCAAGCCCATCCCCTCGCAGGATCGACGTCTGCGATGGGAAAGATCCAGAACCAGGTCGCGAGCACGAACGAGACGCGTAAGCGCCTTGAATTCAAGATCGACGTCGAACGCGTCGCCGTCGATTACCTCGAGGTGGTGAGTCATGAGCCCGACGAAGGTCGCGTGCAAGCGGCGCTCGCGCTACTCAGCGAGCACAAATCCCTGCTTTCCGCATTGCGCTCCCAGCTCCGCGCACTCGACAGCGCCCAGGGAATCATCGCGGACGTACCGGAGGGCGCCGGACAGCACAGCATCATCCGCACCGATACGGGAAGCTTGCGCCTCGAGGCAAGCGAAACTGACGAGAGCGACCTGCCGGGCTTTGCCGATGTGCAGGCGGAAGGCCTGCGTCTCGAGCTCGACGAAATCCAGGAGATGTACGAGTCGGGTAAGATAACCCAGGCAATCGCCCGCGAGATGCGCGAAGAGATATATCTGCTCCAAATGGGGCTTTCGGACTAGGAAGGACGCAGCATGAAAGTCAAGGAAAAGCAGCTCGAGAACGGCATGATTCGCCTGAGCATCACGGCAACTCCCCAAGAGGTAAATGCCGCGCTTGATCGCGCACAGGGGGCAATTGCGAGCAGGTTCGGCCTTCGACCCGATCCGACCAAGTCCGTCACCGAGGCCCTTGCCGAGCACCTCAAGATCAACGACGCCGACTCCGTCTTGCAATCCCAGGCCATCAACATGCTCGTACCCTATGCGCTCGACCAACGCGGCATTACGCCACTCGCCCAACCCAAGATCCAGCCCTCCCCCGGCTTTATGCGCGACCATGCGTTCAGCTTCCAAATCGATGTCGAGCCCAAGCCGCACTTCACGCTGAGCTCGTACGACCCCGTCGAGATCACGGTGCCGCCTTTCAAGCCCGTCGAGGTCGATGTGGA
Source organism: uncultured Coriobacteriaceae bacterium (assembly GCA_900556425.1). Taxonomy (GTDB): domain Bacteria; phylum Actinomycetota; class Coriobacteriia; order Coriobacteriales; family QAMH01; genus QAMH01. The sequence continues at coordinate 920 of USOR01000185.1, read as the reverse complement.
TGCCGAGATACGCGCAAACATGAACATGTATTCCGACTTCGTGACCGCAGACCCCCATCCCGTCGGTCCCGATGACAGCATCCTTATCGCCATCGACGTCTACCTCGACGGAGAGCGCCTCAGTGGGATCAGCACCGATAGCCGCGTCTACTCGATGGGACGCGGATTCATGCCCGAGAGTTTCGACGAGCAACTCCTTGGCATGGACGTAGGCGAGACCAAGAGCTTCTCCTTCGAGGGCGAGGGTTACGATTCTGATGGCCTGCGCACCATGCGTACCTATGAGTGCACGGTCACCATCAAAGAGATGAAGGAAGAGGTGCTCCCCGAACTCACCGACGAATGGGTCAAGCGCGTCATGCCCTCCTACGATTCCATCGACAAATTGCGCGAGGAAATCCGCCTCTCCTATGAGACCCAGGCACTCCACGATTACGACATGCAAATCATCACGATTGCGCAGACCGAGCTCGCCAAGCGCCTGGAGGGCGAGATTCCCGACGCCGCCTTTGACGCGACGGCGACCTCCATCGAGGCGACGCTGCGCAATCAGCTCTCGCAGCAGGGCATCACGATGGCGGACTTTATCGAGGAACAAGGCGGCGAGCAGAACTACAAGATCGGCATCATGATGCAGGCGCGCCAGACCCTGCGCTGCGACTACGCCCTTGACGCGCTCTTCGAACATGCGGGGCTCGTCCTGACCGACGAGGATATCGATGGAGCCTGCACCGAGCTCAACCCCATGAATCCGGCTCTCGTGCGCCAGGAGATGGAGTCGAGTGGCCGTGGCTTCGCGCTGCGCGAGGTCGCGGCACGCTATGCAGCAAGCCGGTACCTCGTGGATAACGCCATCATCACGACGCTCGAGGAATAGGAACGCGAGAACATCCGGTTGTGGACTTTCTCTCGCACCCGAT
>USOR01000184.1 GCA_900556425.1 uncultured Coriobacteriaceae bacterium | reverse complement strand
TGTCACGTCCATGGACGTGACAGAAACCCCGTCCCCACTGTCCCCCGTCCCCCTGTCACCTCCCCACCTTGCCACGCTCCTTCATCGGGTACAATATATCTTCGCAATCCGAGAAAGGTGGATGTGATGGCACGCAAGCAAAAGTTTGACTACTTCGAGGCGTTCGTGGAAATCGGCAACTGCGCCGTCGAATATGCCGATGCCCTTGTCGATTATCTGACGAGTCACTATGACGAGGAAAAGCACATGGGTGCTATCAGTCCGGCGAAAGTTCTCGAGCACTATTACGTCTTGCATGCGATCGAGGAGAAGTCCGACAGCGTCGTTCAAGCCATCACCGAGAACCTCATCCTCGAGTTCATCGCACCTATCGAGCGTGAGGACATCCTCGAGCTTGCCGATGAGCTCGATACGGTGGTTGACGAGCTCGACGATGTCTTGCAGCGTATCTACATGCACAACATCACCGTCATCACGCCAGAGATCATCGAGATGATTCACATCGTGCAGAAGACGACCCATGCCCTTCAGGCTGCCTGCGACAAGTTCACCCACTTCAAGAAGTCGAAATCCATCAAGGACTACATCACGGAGATCCATAAGTACGAGGACGAAGGCGACCGCGTCTACATCGAGTCTGTGCATCAGATCTACAAGAAGGCCGAGGAAGACAAGTTCGAGCACGCGCTCTTCGCCGTCGGCCTCTACGGTGTGCTCTCCGCACTCGAGAAGTGCTGCGACGCATGCGAGACCGCGGGCGACATCATGGTCGCCGTGCGCCTCAAGAACTCCTAGATACAGCACATATATCAATTGATGACAAATGCGCTACGGAACAGCGCACGCCTGTGAACTGGGGTACAATGCTCCATTGTCGTGCGTCTTGACGTGCGATGCATGCGGGCGTGGCGGAACTGGCAGACGCGCTGGATTTAGGTTCCAGTGGAGCAATCCGTGAAGGTTCGAGTCCTTTCGCCCGCACCACAGACCGAAGCGCCTCGGCGCATTCTAAGGGCGCCATGATGGCGAGGAATTTTGGAGGAACGTTGGAAGTCACGACGAGCACCCGCGAGGACGGCAAGACGCAGGTCACCGTTCACATGACTGCAGATGAAGTCAAGAAGCATATCGACAAGGCATTCAAGGACTTTTCGAAGACCCGCATCCCGGGCTTCCGCGCAGGCAAGGCGCCGCGCAAGGTCATCGAGCAGAACTTCGGCGGACATAACGCAGTCTATGCTCAGATCACTTCTGACATGATCAACGATGTCGCCCCGCGCGCCATCGACGAGCAAGACATCATCTTCATCGGCGATCCCGAGTTCGACGAGAACGACCTCGCGGCTGATGGCGAGGACTACGAGTTCACGATGTTCGGCGATATCAAGCCGAGCGTCGAGCTCGATTCCTACGATCCCGTCGAGATCAAGATGCCCTCCGAGGAAGCCACCCAGGAGGACGTCGACATTCAGCTCCATGCCCTGCAGGATTACTACAATAACTTCGAGACGGTCGAGCGCGCCGCCAAGGACGGCGACTTCGTGATGATCAAGCTCGCGTCTACGGCCGATGGTGCGTCCATCGATGCCCTCACGAACGAGAGCCACCTAGTCGAGATTGGCGGCCCGATGATGCCGCAAGAGCTCACCGAGCAGCTCGTCGGCATGAAGGCGGGCGATGAGAAGGAGTTCGATTTCACGACGGAGTTTGACCCCAGCCTCGCCGGCAAGACCATTCACACCACCGTCACCGTCAAGGAAGTCCGCGAGAAGGAGACGCCGGAGCTTGACGACGAATTCGCCAAGAAGGTCGGCTTCGACACCTTCGACGAGCTCGTGGAGCAGCTCAAGAACGAGATCACCAGCACCAAGGCCGAGCAGCTGCCGCGCCTCAAGGAGAGCCGCTGCGTGACCGAGCTTTCGCGTCGCATCAAGGGTGACATCCCCGATGCCTATCTCGATTACACGCGCGAGAACATCCTGCGTGACTTCTTCAACAGCCTGCAGGAGCAGGGCACCACGTTCGACCAGTTCCTGTCGAGCCGTGGCATCACGGGCGAGCAGTTCAGGGAGGACCTCGAGGCGCAGTCGCGCGAGGAGGCCGAGGAGTGCCTGGCGCTCGACGCACTGTTCGCGCATCTCGACATGAGCATCGGCGAGGAGGACATCGAGAAGGAGTTCAGCGTCGCCAACAATCCAGAGGCCACGCGCAAGGCGTGGGAGGACGCTGGCCGCATGTCTATCATCCGCGAGGCCATTAGGCGTCAGCGTGCCACCAAGTGGTTGGTGGATAACGCAGTCGTTACCATCGACAATGGCACGGATGACGAGGCGTAAGACGAGATATAAGTCGCGATGCTGTTCAAGGGCATTCGCACCTAGTAGTGAGGAATAAACATGAATATCATCCAGCCCGCATCTGATACGCTCATCCCCTATGTCGTGGAGCAGTCGCCGCGCGGCGAACGCAGCTACGACATCTATTCGCGTCTGCTCAACGATCGCGTCATCTTCCTCGGCGAGGAAGTCACCGACGCGTCGGCCAATACCGTCATTGCGCAGCTTTTGCATCTCGAGAGCGTCGATCCCGACAAGGACATCTCGCTCTACATCAATTCGCCCGGCGGATCGGTGAGCGCCGGCCTGGCCATCTACGACACCATGCAGTTCATCAAGCCGGACGTGAGCACCATCTGCATCGGCATGGCGGCCTCCATGGGCGCGGTGCTGCTGGCGGCAGGTGCGCCCGGCAAGCGTTTCGCGCTGCCCAATTCCACCGTCATGATTCACCAGCCGTCCGGTGGCGCGCAGGGCAAGGAGACCGATATCCAGATCATGGCCGAGTTCATGCGCAAGACGCGCGAGCAGCTCAACGAGATTCTCTCTGCCCATACGGGTCAGCCCATCGAGACCATCCGCGAGGACACCGAGAAGGACAATTTCATGACCGCCGAGGAGGCCAAGGCATACGGCCTGGTCGATGACGTGGTCAAGTCCCGTGCCGCTGCCAAGCTCGACGAAGAAGTGAAGAAGGACTAAGCACATGGCGGAAGGACCACATGGATTTGACGGTAAGCTGCGCTGCTCGTTTTGCGGCAAGACCCAGAACGAGGTAGACAAGCTTATCGCCGGCGAAGGCGTTTACATTTGCAATGAGTGCGTCAAGCTCTGCACCGATATCATCGAC
>USOR01000183.1 GCA_900556425.1 uncultured Coriobacteriaceae bacterium | reverse complement strand
CGCCCTGGCCGAAGAAGCCGGTGCAAAAGGCCCCCACCGTGGCCAGGGCCATAAGGCTGGCATACGTGCCGTACGCGAGGCAATCACCACCTGTAACGACATCGGCGTGCGCTATCTCACCATCTACTCGTTCTCCACGGAGAACTGGAATCGTCCCAAGACCGAGGTCACGGGCCTCATGGATCTCTTTGCCAAGACGATGAGCTCCGAGCTCGCGGGTTTGGATGAGGAGAAGGTCCGGGTCAAGCTTTTGGGTCGCGTCGAAGATTTGCCACTCACGACGCGCACCATCTTCAAGCAGGCTGAGAAGCGCACTGCCAAGAATGGCGGTATGACGCTTGCCATCGCGGTCAACTATGGTTCGCGCCTCGAGATTACCGATGCGGTCCGCGCAATCACGCGCATGGTCGAAGCCGGTGATCTCACGAGCGAGGCGGTTTCGGAGGACCTGCTATCCGCTCATCTATATACGGCCGACATGCCCGACCCTGACCTTCTCATTCGCACGAGCGGCGAGATGCGTCTTTCCAACTTCTTGCTCTGGCAGCTTGCCTACTCGGAGTTCTACGTCACCGACGTGCTCTGGCCCGACTTCGATCGCTATGAGCTTTTGCGCGCGCTTCTCGACTACCAAGCGCGCGATCGTCGCTTCGGAAGGGTCGATGAGTAAATGACCGGGGGTGCGTGATGGCAATCAACGTCAAGGACCTCGCTCGTCGTGTCGGCGTCGGTGCGGTGTACGTCACCATTACCTCCGTTGCGACCTTCGTCTCGTGGTATACGACGGTCATCGTCATCGCCGCAACGGCCGCTCTGTGCTGCTACGAGTTCCTTCGCATGGCGCAGGGCAATGGCTATCACCCTTACATCATCATCGGTACCGTCACGGCCGGACTCATACCCCTGGCCATGTGTCTTATCGTTCAGACCGGGCACGTGGCCGTCGCCGCTTTGACCGTCTCGTTCATCGCGGGCATCATCATGCTCATGCGTTACTTCGCGCACGTGGAGGATACGATCGTCGACGTCGCGCTCACGCTTTTTGGCTACCTCTACACGGGTCTCATGCTCTCCTCCTTCGTGATGCTACGTGGCGTCATTCCCGGTTTCGAGGGAGGTCTCATGTGCTTCCTGGTTCTGGGGAGTATCTGGGCCAACGATGGCTTTGCCTATCTTGGCGGCTCGGCCTTCGGTAAACACAAGTTCGCGCCGCATATCTCGCCCAAGAAGACCTGGGAGGGCGTTGCATGCGGCATGGTGTTCAGCGTGCTCTTCTGGGTGCTCATCGTCGTTTTCGTTCCCGATTGTGGCTTTGGTTGGGTCTGGGCCGTCATTTCCGGTTTGGTCGTGGGCTATGCGGGCATCATCGGCGATTTGACGGAGTCCCATATCAAACGCGGGTTTTCTGCGAAAGACTCGGGTGACATCATGCCGGGGCATGGCGGTCTACTCGATCGCTGCGATTCGGTCATTTTCGGTTCCGTGGCGGCATACGCCATGGTCGCCGGTGCTCCCTACATCTTCTCATTCATAGGGTTCGCACTGTAGGAAAGGAACGCACATGAGCAAGATGCGTCTCGTCATTCTGGGCGCGACTGGTTCTATTGGCACGCAGACGCTTGATGTCGTGCGCATGCATCCAGACAAGCTCGAGGTCGTTGCACTTGCGGCAGGCCGACGTGTCGACGAGATGGTGCGCTATGCGCAGGAGTTTGGCTGCGGGCATCTTGCCTTCGGCGATGAGACCGTGCGCGATGCTCCCGCGCTCGCGCAGCTTGATGCCGACGTGCACGTAGGCTTTGGCGCCGCCGCCGTTGCGGCCCTCACGCAGCTCGACGATGTCGACGTCGTGCTTAACGCGCTTTCCGGCGAGGCGGGCATGCGTGCCTCGTATGACACGCTCAAGGCGGGCCGCATCCTCGCGCTTGCCAACAAGGAATCACTCGTCGTGGGCGGAGACCTCATCATGCCGCTCGCCACGCACGAGACCCTGCTTCCCGTCGACTCCGAACACTCGGCAATCTACCAATGCTATCTGGGCGAGTTTCCCCACGACGCGCGCAGGATCTGGCTCACCTGCTCGGGTGGCCCCTTCCGCGGCATGACACGTGGCGAGCTTTCGCAGGTGACGGCTGCGCAGGCGCTTGCGCATCCCACATGGAACATGGGGCCCAAGATCACCATCGATTCGGCGACGCTCATGAACAAGGGCCTCGAGGTGATTGAGGCACAGCATCTCTTCGACGTGAAGACGGATGATATCCGCGTTGTCGTGCATCCGCAGTCATGCGTGCATTCGATGGTCGAGTATGTCGATGGCTCGGTCAAGGCTCATCTGGGTGTTGCCGACATGCGCATCCCCATTCAGTTTGCGCTGAGCTACCCGCATAGATGGGAGAGTCCGGCAACGCAGGTCGATTTTACCCAGATGGCGCCGCTCGAGTTCCTCGACCCGGATTTGGACACGTTCCGCTGTTTGACGCTCGCGCTCGAGGCGGGTCGTGCAGGTGGCACGCTTCCCTGCGTGATGAACGCGGCAAACGAGGTTGCCGTGGCGGCCTTCCTCGCCGATGCCTGCCGTCTGACCGATATCGATGCAACTGTTGAGCAGGTCATGGATCAGGTGGGGAGCGAACCGGTCGAATCGCTCGAGCAGCTCGAGGAAATTGACGCGCGCTCCCGTACGCTCGCGTCCGACATTTTGACGAGGGGATAGTCCGCCTCGTGAACATCCTCGCAATCATATTCTGGTTCATCGTCATTATCGGTGCGCTCGTGCATGAGTTCGGTCACTTCATCGCTGCGCGGGCCTTTGGCGTGCGCGTGACAGAGTTCATGATTGGTATGCCGGGCCCCAACATCGGCTTCGAGAGAAACGGGTGCCGCTATGGCCTCACCTGCATCCCGCTAGGTGGCTACAACCGCATCGCGGGTATGGAAGGCGATGTCGAGAACCCGAATCTGGCCAAGGTGCTCGCCTACGTATACCGACATGGTACGGCTGACGTATCCCACGTCGCGCTGGGCTGCGATCTCGGTGTGGATTCCGCGGAGCTGGCACTCGTCATACTCGACGGATGGGGCTCCATCATCGCGCCCAGGAAGCACGGTCCTGACGATGTCTATTCCGCACCGGCACGCGATGGGTTTGAGCTTGGGCAGGCACGTGAGGTCGATGACCCGCAAGCG
>USOR01000182.1 GCA_900556425.1 uncultured Coriobacteriaceae bacterium | reverse complement strand
CGAGGACCTGCGCATCGACGTGTATCGCGCTGGTGGTCCCGGTGGTCAGTGCGTCAACACGACCGACTCCGCCGTGCGCATCACGCATCTTCCCACGGGTCTCGTCGTGCAGTCGCAGGATCAGAAGTCCCAGATCCAGAATCGCGAGGCGGCGCTGCAGGTGCTGCGTGCTCGCCTCTATGACAAGATGCTCCAGGAGCAGCAGGAGGCCCTCGGCGCCGAGCGTCGCGGCCAAATCGGTCACGGTGATCGTGCCGAGAAGATCCGCACCTACAATGGTCCTCAAGACCGCGTGACCGACCATCGCATCGGCTACAACGGCAGTTATGCGGGCATACTTGAGGGCGATGGCCTCTCCGCGCTCATCGAGAACCTTGCCGCCGCCGATCGCGCCGAGCGTCTCGAGCAGGCGACTGCATCGGCAGCCGAATAGCTTCATGTCCCAGCAGGTTTGGACCATCGGCGATACGCTTGCGTGGTGTCGCGAGTACCTCGCGCATCATGACGACGAGAACCCCAAGCTCTCGGCCGAGTGGCTGCTTGCCGCCGCCACGGGGCTCACGCGCATCGAGCTCTACATGCACTTCGACCGCCCGCTCTCCATGGAAGAACGCGACGTATTGCGCGAGACGCTCAAGCGCCGCGGTGCGGGCGAGCCGCTCCAGTACATTTCCGGCGAGGCGGCCTTTCGGCACATCGTCGTGAAGACCAGCCGGGGTGTGCTCATCCCACGGCCCGAGACCGAGGTGCTCATCGATGTCGTTCTCGAGGGGCTTGCGAATGTCGAAGCTCCGCGCGTGCTCGAGGTGGGTTGCGGCACGGGTTGTATCGCGTGTTCGCTTGCCAAGGAGTCGGGGGCGCATGTGGTGACAACGGACGTCTCCCCCGAGGCCGTTGCTTGCGCGCGGAGAAACGTTGCCGCGCTTGGCCTCGATGAGCTCGTCGAGGTCGTGGAATGTGATTGTGTCGTGGGAGTTGCGGGAAGCTTCGATTGCCTCGTGAGCAACCCGCCCTATATTCCCACAGCCGAGCTTGCCGAGCTTCCGCATGAGGTCGCGGGCTTCGAGTCGCGTCTTGCACTTGACGGTGGCCCCGATGGGCTCGTGTTCTTCAACCGGCTTGTGGATGAGGCGCTGCCCCTCGTGCGCGAGGGCGGTTTCTTCGCCTGTGAGCTTCACGAGACCTGTCTTGACGAGGCTGCGCGTCGCCTGCGCGAGGCAGGTTGCGTTGACGTCAAGGTGACGAAGGATCTCGTGGGCCGCGATCGCATCGTGAGCGGCGTTTGTCGCGATTTGCAATAATATGCTCGAAAGGGAATAATGGAACCGTCCTGAGGTAATCGACCAAGGAGGTTCGCCATGAATTCGTTTCGCGGTATGGGCCTGGGTTCGGGCATCATTCTTGCCATCATCGGCATTATTCTCTTCGCGTTCCCCACGTTGTCTACGATGGTCTTCGCCATGCTCGTCGGCTTCGGCATCCTCGTCGTGGGTATCAACGCGACATACACTTGGTTTAGCACTTTGCGTGGTACCGGCATGGGCGCTGGTGTCTTGGCCACGGGTATACTGAGCATCATCTTTGGCTTGCTCTGCCTACTGTTTCCCCTTGCCTTTGCCGAGGCCGTTATCTGGTTTGTCGCCATTGCCGTCATCGTCTTTGGCATCGCCCAGATCATCAGCCTCATCACGACCCGTGACATCAATGGTCGCTTCGTGGGCGTTCTCGGCAGCCTGATTGTGGTAATCTGCGGCATCCTGGCCTTGATCTGGCCGCCGTTCGTCATGCAGTTCATCGGCGCGTCGCTCCTCATCGAGGGCATCACCGTCATCATCATGTCGCTTATCGCGCCCAAGGTGTAAGGGGAGGGCGCATGTGTCAGGGGGTCAGACCCCTTGACGCATGCGGGATGAGACAGCTGCGTTGCCAATTCGAAACCGTTTCGTACCATATCGTTATCTTTGCCACCAGACCGCAACGTGCGTGAAACTCTGTTGCCATGAGCGGTCTGTATGATAGGGAGCGTAAGGATACCCCATCCTTCTCCTCTCCCTCCCTTCTTGTTGCAGAGGGCCGGTCGCTTGAAGCGCCGGCCTTTTGCATATCTACGGTCAGTTACAATAGGGGCATGGATACGAGAAAAAACGCATTGTTGCTTTTCAGCAAGGTTCCCGAAGCGGGAAAGGTCAAGACGCGGCTCACGCCCCTCAAGGACGGATTCTTCGATCCCGAGGTGGCAAGCGCGCTGTATCATTGCATGCTCTTCGACGTCACCGAGTGCTGTTGCGACGCGTTGCGTGACCTCGAACGTGCCGATGACGAGCGCCGCGCGCTCGAGAGCACCTGCGAGTACCAACCGCTGCGCGACACATATACGCTGTTCATCTCCTCGCCTGGCATCGAGCAGGAAGAGAAGATGCGGGTGCTTTTCGAGGAAAGCGGCACCTGGCCACGCAACATCGTCTTCATTCATGATGATGGCGAGAGCTTCGATGCGCACTATAACAACGCGTTCAATCAGGTTTGGGACCTCGGGTACGAGACCATTCTCTCGATGGGCTGCGATATGCCCGCGTTGAGACGCAGCATCATCATTGAGGGTTTCGAGCGGCTACATGAGCTGTGCGACCGCCCTGGCGGCGGCATCGTGCTCGCCCCCGATCAGGAGATGGGGGTTTCGGTGGTGGGATGGACGCGCGAAACGGCCTTCGATCACACGGGAGTCTTCTACAATGCCGATGGTCTGACCGTCTTGCCGGCCTATATCCAGAAGGCTGACCGCCTGGGCCTACCCGCGCTCTATCTGCCCGATGTTCCCGATGTCGATACGATCGCCGACCTCAACCACAATGTGACGCTCGTGCAGGCGCTCGAGTACTGCGCGCGTTTTCAAGACGACATAACGCCACCGTATCGCACGGCTGCCGCCCTGCGCGACATGGGATACACGGACATCCGCATCATGCCCAACGAGCTGCGCGACGATCGCAGCGAGATCGATAGATAAGACTTGGGGTCGGCTGCACGTTTTTTTCGATTATGTGTGGCGTACGGCGAACTCGTACTCATTTTTTGCGATTATGTGAGACTTTCCAACTTCTCGCTCTCACACAATCGCAAAAAACGCGCATGCGATTTTAGGCATATAGGCAGAAAAGTGTGTAAAGCCTAGTCGATCGAGTATGGATAGGG
>USOR01000181.1 GCA_900556425.1 uncultured Coriobacteriaceae bacterium | reverse complement strand
GGCTACCGTGAGGGTGCGCTGGGTCTGGGTGCGGGCAAATGGCACATCATCCGCACCATCGTGCTGCCCTGCAGCATCGATGGCATCGTCACCGGCTGCATTCTGGCGGTAGGACGCATTGTGGGCGAAAGCGCCGCGCTGCTGTTCACCGCCGGCACCGTGGCGCAAATCCCCGACTTTGGCGGCGAGGGCGTCTTCGCCCTGTTCGACTCGTGCCGCACGCTTGCCGTGCACATGTACGTCCTGGCAAGCGAGGGACTGCACCTGAACGAAACCTATGCCACGGCCGTCGTGCTGCTCGTCCTCGTCGTGTTGCTGAACGCGGGGACGAACCTCGTCGTCAAGCGATTGAACGTGCGGGGCTAGCGATGTCGAAACCCGATACCCCTATCAAGCGAAAGGACAATCCGATGGAATGCGTCCGAGAAAAGACCCCGGTAATCGCCCTTGACGGGCTCCGCGATCCTCATGCATACCCCGATGACATGGCCACGGGCTCCGCATGCCCAAACCGCGAGGCCAAGATGGAAGTGAGGAACCTGAACCTGCACTACGGCGACTTCCATGCGCTCAAGGACGTCTCGCTCTCCTTTCCCAAAAACGAGGTGACGGCCCTCATCGGCCCGTCCGGCTGCGGCAAGTCGACGTTGCTCAAGACGCTCAACCGGATGAACGACCTCGTCGAGGGTTGCTCGGTACGAGGCTGCGTCGAGCTCGACGGCCACGACGTCTACCGCACGATGCCCACCACCGACCTGCGCAGGCGCGTCGGCATGGTCTTCCAGCAGCCCAACCCGTTTCCGATGAGCATCTACGATAACGTCGCCTTCGGCCCGCGGACCCACGGCGTCCGCAACCGCGGCGAACTGGACGACATCGTCGAATCGTCCCTTCGCGATGCCGCCATCTGGGACGAGGTCAAGGACCGTCTGAAGCACAGCGCCCTGGGCCTGTCCGGAGGACAGCAGCAGCGCCTGTGCATCGCCCGCGCGCTGGCGGTGAAGCCGGAGGTGCTCCTGCTCGACGAGTCCACGAGCGCGTTGGACCCCATATCGACGGCCAAAATCGAGGAACTCGTCAGCGAGCTCAGGCACCGCTACACCGTCATCATGGTGACCCACAACATGCTGCAGGCCCTGCGCGTCTCGACCAAGACCGCGTTCTTCCTCCTGGGAGAGATGATCGAGGCCGACGACACGGAGACCCTGTTCACGCATCCGCGTGACGAGCGCACCGCAGACTACGTGGCCGGACGCTTCGGATAGACGGCGAATGTGTCAGGGGGTCTGACCCCCTGACACATTCACTACGATACGCCCTTCTCGATGACGGCGCCGATGGGACAGGCGTGATGGCAGTTGCCGCATTCGTCGCAACGCTCGCCCAGGATGCTATAGGGGGTTCCCGCCACGATGGCCTTGTGCGTGCAGGCATCCATGCACGCGCCGCACTCGATGCACTCATCGGTGATGGTGAAACCGGCGGGCACGAAGGTCGCGCCACCCCAGGAAAAGCGCTCGCGTAGAATCTTGTGGTCACGGTGCACCATGTTGAAGTCGTAGTCGTAGAGCTCGCCCCAGGCGCTGTCCATGACGAGGACCATGGTCTCGGGATACTTGTTGATGTCATAGGTCGCCACGGCGAACATGGGATTGGCCGCGACCCTGGCGGAAAGCTCCTCGTCGCTGAGAAGGCGCACGTTGCCGCTCACGCGCATCATGTAGCCGGGCTGGAAGTGCGGCATGTTCTCGTCGTCCCATACCACGGGCGCATCGGTGCGCTCGCCGCATACGGAGAGCTTACCACCCTCGATCATCTGCCGGAAGAACGGCTTGCCCGTCATGGTGCGCAGGTAGAGGCCCTCGTCGTCGTAGGCGAAGAAGTGCGCGATGCGCGAGTCCACTCCCCCGTTGCCATCGAGCGTCGCGAAGCTGCAACACCCGATCTCGTCGAACTTCTCGTACACGTCCTTGATGCTCAGCATGGCATCTCCCCTTTCTCCGGTGAATCGGAACGCATCTGGCAATATCTGCGCGCCATTCCCCGTGCGTGGGCGCGCATCAGGTCGAAGCCGAACAACTCGGTGCAGTCCTCGGACACGTTGGAGACGCTGTTGGCGTCTATGAAATAGGCGCCGTGACCGGTTTCTATGACGTCGAAGCTCCCGAAGCCGATGCCGAGCGCGCGGGCCGCACACAGGGCATCGTCACGCACGCCATCGGGACAATCGGGATAGAGCTCGTAGGTGGAGCCGGCGTGGTAGGAGGACAGGCCGCCTTCGCCGATGCTGCGCTTGGCGATGAGCGGCAGCGCGTCGTCCACCACCTCGATGCGGGTCACGTATCCGTACTCGGGCTCGACGTATTCCTGCACCACGAAGGGCATGGCAGGAGCCTGTGCGATAAAGCGGCGAGCCTCATCGGCATCGCGAGCGAGCAGCGTATGCGTGCTGCGACCGCCGCAATCGGGTTTGATGACGCAGGGATACGCGAAAGCCGAGGCATCGAGCCCTTCCGACATGCCAAAGGCGATGATTGCCGGCGCCAGTATGCCAGCTTCCGCGAGCGCACGCGTGCTCGCCACCTTGCTGACCTCGTAACGATGAGCGCGCGGCTCGTTGAGCATGACGATGCCACGGACTTGCGCCTCGTCCACGAGCCGCTCCATGGATTCGAGGGCGGCGTCATGCCCGCGGAAGCGCGCGCTGGCGAACACGCGGCTCACGAGCATGCCGCAGGCAAGGGCCCGCTCCACGCAATCCCCGCGCGTCATGTCAATCATCGTGACCGTCGGCACATCATCGCCGCACATCTCGGCAAGTGCCGTGGCGAGCTCGGCCGCCAGCTTGTGGTCCGACCACTCGTCGGACTCGTAGAGCACGCCGATGCCCGAAAGCCGATCAGTGCGCATAGTCGAGCCTCTTCTCGAAGTGGCGGCTCACCAGCATGACCGGCAGGGTCAGGCAGAGGTAGAGCGCCCCCAGGAGCAGGAAGCACCCGAAGAAGTTGTAGTTGGTCGCGCTGATCTCGCGCATGGTCTGGGTCAACTCGATGACGGCGATGACCGAGAGCAGCGACGAGTCCTTGATGATGGAGGCGAACTGACCGGTCAGCGCCGGAAGCGTGCGGGTCACCATCTGGGGCAGCGCCACCGACACGGCAGTCTGCACGCGAGTGAGCCCCAGGGCGCGTGCCGCCTCGAGCGGCCCG
>USOR01000180.1 GCA_900556425.1 uncultured Coriobacteriaceae bacterium | reverse complement strand
CAGATACGGCAGCTACTAGATTGGTAGAATGCCTGATGGTATGCGAACGCGCGCATTCGCATGACAAGCGACAGGGAGTATAAACGTGGTTAATCGGACATTGGGAAACCGCTATCAAGTTACCGAGAAAATCGGTATGGGCGGCATGGCAGAGGTTTACAAAGCCACCGATTCAACGCTTGGCAGGACTGTCGCCGTCAAGGTGATGCTTCCGCAGTATGCGTCAGATCCCAACTTCGCCGCACGCTTCAGGCAGGAGGCACAGGCTGCCGCCAATCTGAGCAGCCCCTACATCGTCAACATCTACGATTGGGGTCGTGACGGCGATTCGTACTACATCGTCATGGAGTACGTACGCGGCACGGACCTCAAGACCGCCATCCAGCAACGCGGCAACATCCATCCGCGCAAGGTTGCAGAGATCGGTTCGCAGGTGTGCTCCGCGCTCTCCGTCGCCCATGGCTACGACATCATCCACCGTGACATCAAGTCCGCCAACATCATGGTGCAGGGCGATGGCAATGTGAAGGTCATGGACTTTGGCATCGCGCAGGCCGGCCATCCCGGCATGACGCAGGATTCGTCTGTTCTGGGCACCGCGCATTACGTGAGCCCCGAGCAAGCCCAGGGCAAGAAGCTCACGCCGGCAAGCGATCTCTACTCGCTCGGCATCGTGCTTTACGAGGCCTCGACGGGCCAGCTGCCCTTTGATGGCGCGGACGTGGTCTCGGTCGCCATGAAGCAGGTGAGTGACCTGCCCGTGCCGCCGCGTCAAATCAACCCCAACATCGACCCGCAGTTCGAGGCCATCATCATGACGGCGCTCGAAAAGAATCCCGACGATCGCTTTGCCACTGCCAAGGAGATGCAGCGCGCCATCGACGACTACCTGTCGGGTCGCGCCTCGGCCGAGACTCAGGTCCTCAACCCTGGCTATGCCGCTGCCGGCGTCGGCGCTTATGGCGTCGACCAGACGACCGTCATGCCCACGCCGGGGCAGACCACCATCATGCCCGGTGGCGGACGCGGTGGCATGCAGCAGCCGCCGCGCAACAGCAACACGAAGCGCAACGTCATCATCGCGATTATCGCCATTATCCTCATTGCCGGAATCGGTTTCTTTGTCGCCAATGGCGCGGGTCTCTTCGGGGGTGGATCTGTCACCGTGCCCAACCTCCAAGGGCAGACCGAGCAAGAAGCCCGCAAGTCGTTGAATACTGTCGGACTCAAGGTCGGCAAGATCAAGCTCGACATCAGCGAGACGGTCGAGAAGGGCAAGGTCATTAGTCAGACCCCGACGGCAAACTCCCACGTGGAGCCTGGCTCGACCGTTGACCTCGTGATTTCTTCGGGCAAGACGAGCGGCAATCTCGTTACCGTGCCCAACCTCACGGGGCTTACGGCCTCGGAGGCAGAGCAGCAACTCGCTGCGTTGGGGCTCGTAGGCGAATCCAAACAGGACAGCAGTGACACTGTTGAGGCCGGCAAGGTCTGTGCCCAGGACCCGCTCGTCAACTCGCAGGTCGAGGCTGGTTCCAAGGTCACCTACACCGTTTCGACGGGCAAGAAGAAGGAAAATGTCCTTGTGCCGAGCGTCTTGGGTATCGGTGAGGTTGATGCCGTGTCGGCTCTCGAAGGCCGCGGGTTGAGCGTGTCGGTCACGTACGAGTCATCTACCAGCGCTGCTCAGGGTGAGGTCATCAGCCAGAGCATTTCTGGTGGTACCGAGGTGGCTAAGGGTTCAAGCATCACGATTACGGTCGCTGTTTCGCCCTATCCCTCCGAGCCCACAACGCCCGATACTCCAAGCGGTGGAGATGCGACTGGCGGCGATAACACCGGCGGAGGAGATGCAACTGGTGGCGGCGAGGGCGAGGCGCCCTCCACGCAATAGCTCCGCACTCACACTATGAGCATGACGAGGAAAGCCGCCTTATCGGGTAGGCGTGCCTGGCACGCTGTCTCAAATCATCGACAATCGATATCCTTTGGCTATCTTTTGAGACAGAGTGCCAGGCACGTTGTCTCTCATTGACGTTTCGTCAATTCTGTTCATTGACCCCGTGTCGACCAGAGCGATAGCCTAATACGCGAATCGGGAGATGGGGAGACACGCGATGAATCCAGATGACACAATGGCCAATCGCAGTGACGCGCGCAAGGCGCAGATTATCGCCGCGGCTCGCGATCTCTACGAGGAGCGCGGCCTCTCCCACACGACCGTGAAGGACATCACAGAGCGCGTGGGTGTCACGCGGACGCTCTTCTATCACTACTTTCCCGACAAGGACGCCGTCACGTCCGCTGTCATAGACGACTACACCCAGGACTACGTCGAGGCTCTTGCTAACTGGAACGACGAGCGCATCGAAGGCGACATCGACCATGCGCTCAGCACCATCGTCAGGCTGCTGCGCATCGGTCTGTTCGAAGATGACACCTTCCATGTCGCGCTGTCCTCGCGCGAGAACGCCGCCCTCTACCTCGAGTTCGTGAACCGTGTGGCGGACGAGACCACGCGCTACATCATAGACACCACCGTCCGTGACTATGCGGACCTCCATGACATACGGATCGAGCACCTGTATGAGACCTTCTATGTCCTCATATTGGGTGTGATCGGGTATCTGCGCAGGCATCCGGATGCCGACGACACCGTTATCGCCGACGTGATTGCGCAGACGCTCCATATGGATAGGCCCTAGGCAAGGAGGTAGGGATATGCTTTTTGACGTATACGGGGCAAACGCCCCATTTCAATGGATGGGTCTCATCATGGTGCTGGCGGCCCTCATCATCTGCAACGAGTTCGCCCGCCGCTCGAAGTTCGGTGGCTGCTTCATGTTCTTCGGCGTGTGCGCCGCGATGACGGTCTACTGCATCGCCGTCGAGGTCGGTGCCGCCATGGGTGCGGAATGGGCGCTCAACAACCCGACCCACACCGACATGAACAGCTGGTTCCACTACGCGAAGGTGTACGCCGCGACCGCCGGATGCATCGGTTTCATGATGCTCAAGTACAGCTGGGGAAAGATCGGCCGCTCGCACTGGTTCAAGGCGTTCCCGTTCGTGATCGTTGCCATCAACATCCTGATTGCGGTCGTGTCCGATTTCGAGAGCGCGATTCGCGCTTGGGATAGCAGCTGGGTGTCAAGCGAGGGCGTCGTGCTCAACGGCGGCATCTTCAACGTCTTCAACGGCGTGGCCGGCCTGCTCAACATCTTCTGCATGACCGGATGG
>USOR01000179.1 GCA_900556425.1 uncultured Coriobacteriaceae bacterium | reverse complement strand
GCAACTAGTTACTGAGACAGTTGCTCTGAGCAACTGTCTCATTCGTCAAACGGGTGGGTGCTAGGCCATACCGGCGAGCGTGACACCAAGAAGTACGACACCGGCACCAACGAGCAAGCCAGCGATAGTGAGCTTGGCGTTATCCGTCCTGATTGCATGCGGTGCGAGCTCGCAGATGACGATGTAGAGCAACAGGCCCACCGTGAGCGCAATCATGAAGTGCACGATGTGATCGTCTACGGCTGTACCGAGCATGAACATGACAAGGCCACCCAGGAAGGTGGACAACGCGGCGATCGCCAAGATGACGACGCGCTGGCCAAGGGACTGGTCGCGCACGCCGGAGTAGATGATCATGCCCATGGGCATGTTGTGGATACCGATGCCAAAGGCGAGCAAAAACGCCGCCGTGACGGACTGCGTCGCCACGCCATACACGGACATGCCCTCGATGATGTTGTGAACCGTGAGCGCAATCACCACGGCAACGCTCACATGCAGCGCACTGCCGTGTGGCTGACCGAGCCCATGAGCGTGACCGTGCGCCTCCCCATCATGATGTGCCATCGACGAGTCCGGCAAAAAGCGGTCGAGCAGCGCTAGGACCGCGAAACCCACGATGACGGCGATGAGCGTGAGGATCCAGCCGATGTGCTCGACGCCCTCGAAGGTCTCGGGCAGGAGATCGAGAACGAGCAGCATGACGATGGCGCCGAGGGCGACCGCGACCGAGAGTTCGCTCACGCGATGCTCGTTCTTGGCAAAACCCGCAATGGCCGCACCCAGCAACACGAAGATGCCGAGCACGAGTGTGATGAGAAGTCCCACGTATGTCCCTCATGTCTCGCGTTTCACGCCGCCCGCATGGCGGCTCCTGCAACGAGCCATATTACCCCAGCGAAATTCGACTTTGGTGCCATGTTGGTATCAAATACCCAAGAGAGCTATTCTGTAGCCAATCAGGTCAATCGGGAAAGCGCGGGGAGACGTGGACAAGGCAGCTCGCAGGCAACGCATCAAGCGCATCGTCGGTGCTATCGCCGGTGTCGTCGTCACCGTGCTCATGGCGTTCTTCTTCCGTCCCGAGGGGCTGGGCGAGCAGGGGTGCTTCGTGCTCGCTATCCTCGCGGGAGCTATCGTCTGGTGGATCTGCGCGGTTCTGCCCGAGTTCGCCACGGCGCTCATCATGGTGGCGCTCTTCGCGCTCATCGGTCAGATACCGGCGACATCGAGTTTCTCGTTCTTCTCCAACCCCATCTGGTGGCTGCTCGTTGGAGCGTTCTCCATCGGCCTCGGAATGAAGGAGACCGGCTTGCTCGAGCGCATGGCGCTCGCCATTGTGAGCCGCTTTCCCTCGTCATTCACCGCCCAGGTCATCGGCTTCTTCGCCTGCGGAACGATTCTCGGCCCGCTCATCCCGTCCATGGCCGCCAAAGCCTCGCTGCTCGCACCGCTGGCCATGGAGGTGGGTGACCTGCGCGGCTACCATCGTCAGGGCCGGCAGGCGACCGGTCTGTTCCTCGCCATGTTCACCGGCGTTCAGACCGCCGCACCCGCCTTCATCAGCTCCTCAATCGTTGGCTATACCCTGCTTGCGATCTACCCGACCCAGGTCCAAGCACAGTTCGATTTCGTCCACTGGTTCGTAAGCGCGCTTCCCTGGTTCGTCCCCATGGCCGTGCTCAACCTCGTGGCCTTGGCCCTGATCTACCGTCCGCGACGCAAAGACGCAACCGCCGATTCCGAGCCTGACTCCGAAACCGCAGCCGAGCCGAGCGAAGACGAGCTCATGGCCAAGCGTCGCGAGCTGGGCCGCATGAGCCTCGACGAGCGCCGCATGGCCATCATCACGGCCGTGACCGTGGCACTTTGGGTCACCCAGAGCCTTCACGGCATGGCCGCCTGGATTCCGGCCGTCGGCGCGCTCGTCGCGATGACGGCCTGCGGCATCATCAACAAGAAAAACTTCGGACCGGGTGTGGGTTGGGAGTCGCTCATTGGCGTCGTGCTCGGTCTGGGCGATGTCTTTGCCCAAGCTGGCATTACCGAGTGGATCGTCGCCGAGTTCACGCCCCTCGTCATGGCACTCGCAGACAATCCTTACATGCTCGTCGTCGGCATCGCCTTGATCACGATCGCGGCACGCTTCCTCATCGTCTCCCAAACCGCTTTCATCAACATCTTCCTCGCCTTCGTCATTCCCATCGCGATTACGCTCGGCATCAACCCCTGGGTCATAGGCATGGCAAGCTACACGGTCATCAACGTCTGGTTCGTGCAGTATCAGAATCCCGTGTATCTGGCGGCCTTCTACAGCGTCGACGGGAAGATGGCGAAGAATTCCAAACTCGCCGAATACTGCATCCTCTACACCGCCATCGCCATCGTCTGCCTGCTCATCGCCGTACCCTTCTGGCAAATGATGGGCTTGTTCTAGCGCTACTTTTTTCGCGGGAACACGATGAGCGCGATGAGATAGCCAGCGACGAACATGGCCGCACCGCCGAGCATGACGGGAAGAAACCCGACGGAATCGGCGACGAATCCCCACAGCGATGCTCCCAGTCCCACGCCCATGTCGTTGGCAAGGAGAAACATGGCATTGGCCGCGCCCCAGCGCTCAGGTGGCGTGTTCTTGACCGCCATCGAGTTGAGCAGCGGAAACGCGAAGCCCATCGACAGGCCGAAGAAGAATCCCCCGATATAGAGCATCCATTCGGTATGCACGAACGCCATGACGAGAAACATCGCGACACCGCATAGGTTCGTCATCAAAAAAAGGATGCGCGGCGGCACGATGTCGAGCAGGCGCCCGCCCAGAAAGCGCGAAGCCGTCATCGCGATGGCGCCCACGAAGAAGAACATGCCGGCATTCGAGAGGCCAAGCGACTGGGCATAGAGCGCGGTGTAGCTCACGGGAATCGCAAAGCCGAGGCAGATGACGATCATCGGCAAGGCGCCGACAAAGGCACGCTTCTCGAAGAGCGCCGCGAGCCCGCGATAGCGATCCGCGTCCTCGACCTCCTCCTCGATCGCCCCGATGTCACCATCGGCTGCCTCCTCGGCAAGCCTGCGGCGGCGTTCCTCGAGCACGCGGTATTCGGAGGTCTCGGGCAAGCGCTCGACATGTTTCTCGTAGTTGCAGCACATGACGAGGATGAGAAGCACCGCCCCCACACCGGCAACGCCCGCGAACAGACTCTCGGCAAAGGCGAGCGAGCAGAGGAAGATGCCGAAGGCCGGGCCAAATGCCATGCCAAGCGATTGCCCGAGCGCGTAATAGCCGATGC
>USOR01000178.1 GCA_900556425.1 uncultured Coriobacteriaceae bacterium | reverse complement strand
AAGATAACTATCGAGGGTTTCAGGCAAAAGCTCCAACACTTCGCGGGGAAGCGCCGTTACAGCATCGACTTCTGCTTGCATGACCGGAGCGATTGTCTTATTTGCGCATTCACTGCCCGCAGGCGTGAGGAAGACCCGCGACACCTTGCGACCCTCGTTCTTGACGCGCACAAGCCCTTGCTCCTCAAGTTTGCGCACGGACGAGGCGAGCGTTTGCTTGGGCATCATGCTTGTCTTGCATAGCTCGGACTGCCGCTGGCCATCCTCGGAATAGAGCGCGTAGAGGATATCGAACGCACTGTCCGAGAGGCCGAGAGAACGAGCAACATCATGGTAGAGCTCGTTTGCCCTCTCGTAGAAGACATTCATTGCATAGGCGGCTCTGCTGATCAGATCCTCACGGGAAGGTTTATCTACCATCGTCTTGCATCCTAACATTTAGTCTGATTTCGTACTAAATAATAGTACGAAATCAGACTATGTCAAGAAAGCTGGGATACATGGGTTTTCGATACGTGATGGAGGGACGACACGCCCCCTTATCCATGAAACCCATGATGGTTTCCACCTTCGCCGTGACGAAGGCCTCTTTGTCCATTGTTCCCTTGGCTCGCCGCACCGCCGTGATGCGATGCAATCTGATCGCGCAGCTCGCGCATCGAGAGCCCCGCGCAATCGTCGATCGTCATATCAGAGTCGAGTTCCGTCAGCTCAAGGGCGGCTATATAACGACCACAGCCCATGCCATGCGCGTGGGCCTCTTCGCGCAACTCGAGCGACACCGCATCACAAGAGCCCCGGCATGGCAAAGCCGCTAGCCGCTCCTCGCTGATGCCCACGAGCGTCTGCTCCTGCTCCGCATTATCCGAGGCGACACTCACCTGCACGTAGGCATCATCACGCAAGTAGGGCGCAAGCGAGGGACTCTGGGTGAGCTTCTCGAGTGCCTCGCCATACGAAAGGCCGGTGAGTGACAAGTCTGCGACTACGGCCTGACCGTCATCGTTTATGCCCTCGACGCCCACCACCTGGTCGGCGCTATTGAGTTGCAATTCGATGGAGGGATTGATGTCGATATCCACATAGGCGCTGATGACGGTGTCGAAGGGTGCAGGCGCAACGGTATCGCCTGACGTGGCAGAATCGCCCGGCATGTTGGCGACGCGGAAAAACCCGAAGCAAGCTACGCCGAACACGAGGCAAGCCGCCAAACCGGCAATGATGCGATTGAAGCGCACCTTGCGGGAAGGACGACGGCGCTTCGCCTTGGCAGCACTGGCAATGGGAATGACCCGCGCCGTGTCGGTACCCACATCGGCCGCCTCAGCCACAAGGCGATCATAGGCATCGAGGACCGATTGCCGAGCGCTCGCGGGCGGTTCGAGGGCATCGAAGGCATCGCGCATGCGCGTTTCGAGTTCGCGATCGTTCACGAGAGGGCCTCCTTCAGCGTTTTCTTGCCCCGAGCTATCCAAGAATAGACGGTGTTGACGGGAGCATCGAGCATCTCGGCAATCTCGGGTGCCGTGTATCCCTCGTACAGCGCGAGGTAGAGCGGCAAACGTGGCGGGTCATCGAGAGACCGGAACGCCTCCATGAGCTCCATACGGCCGCAATCGGGCTGTGCCTCGCTGTCACGGGAAATGAGCGCCTCTGACACGATTGCCTCGTCGAAGGGCTCGTCGTTGCGACGATGCGCCCGCAGCATGTCCTTGCAGACGTTTGATGCAACCGTGATGAGCCACGCCTTGCGATGGGCATCATCGTTGAAGCTCGTCGCATCGGCAAGCGCATACTTGAGGAAGGTCTCCTGGAACGCATCCTGCGCGTCGTGTTCCGAACGGAAATACCCCATGCACACGTGCCAGACGGTCGCCCCGTGGGCATTCATGGCAGCTTCGATGTCGTCACGAGACAGCACGGGCGCGTCCAGGCTCGCTCGCTAGCAGTGAGCCCCGTGGTGACCACCGCCGTGATGGCCATGACCAGCACCGCCGCTACCAACACCGGCACCATAACCGTTGCCAGCGCCACCAGTGTAGTTGTCGCAGACACCATCACCATTGTCATCGGTATAGCGCGGACCGTTGCCGGTGCCATAACCATTGCCATTGCCGACATTGGAACCATCGCCGCGGTTGGCATAGTTGTCACAGACGCCATCGCCGTCATCATCGGTGTAGGACGGGCCATTGCCAGCATCAGGACCGTAACCATTGCCGTTGCCGGCGCCGTAGCCATCTGTGTAGTTGTCACAGATGCCATCACCGTTGTCATCAACATAGCAGCCGGCATTGCCAGGACAATCACCTGCCGCGTTCACGCAGCTAAGCGTTGCGCAGACCCGTTGCGAAAGCGGATTTGCCTGCGCTTGCACCGGCGCGTTTCCGAGACCGAGCGCAAACGCGGGAATGGCAATGGCCGTGGCAAAGGCGATGCCGAGAATAGCGATCGTGGTTTTCTTCATGATGCACACCTCACTCGTTCGTGCTTTGACTTCACTTATAACACGAACGAACGAGGCGATTCCTTGCAGGAAATTTCAAAAAACTTATTCGTATTTCTCGACGGCAAGCTCAAGCTGGTTGATGATGTCGATTTGCTGGGGGCACATGCTCTCGCAGAGGCCGCACTTGATGCACTCGCTTGCCCTGCCCTCGGCTGTCTGCCAGCTGTAGAGCTCCTTCACGAACTCGTGGTCATGCGTCATGGATTCGAGGTTCAGAAGCTCCATGACCGTGGGAATCTTCACGCCCGAAGGACAACCCTTGACGCAGTAGTTGCAGGCCGTGCAGGGAATCTCCGCCAGCGAGCGCAGCTTCGTGATTGCGCGCTCGAGCGCCTCGTGCTCGGCAGTCGTGAAGGGCTGGTTATTCGCGTAGGACGCGACGTTCTCACGCGCCTGGTCCATGTTCGACATGCCCGAGAGCACGGAGATGACATTGGGAAGGTTCCAGCAGAAGCGATAGGCCCATTCGGCCTGCGTCGAGCCGGGCTTTGCCTCCTCGAGAATGCCCGCCACGTCATCCGGCAAGTTGCAGAGGCGTCCACCGCGAGCCGGCTCCATGATGATGACCGGCTTGCCATGCTTCTCTGCCACCTCCATGAGACGCTGCGCGTCATTGTGAGGATCGTTCCAGTCGAGGTAGTTCACCTGGAGTTGTACGAAGTCCATCTCGGGGTGCTCCGTGAGGAGCTTGTCCAGGCAATCGGCATCATCGTGCATGGAGAAACCCACGTAGCGGATCTTTCCGGCGGCTTTCTGCTCTGACTTGCGTTCTTCTACAGCACGTCT
>USOR01000177.1 GCA_900556425.1 uncultured Coriobacteriaceae bacterium | reverse complement strand
CGGGATGCCACGGCAGCGGTTCAATGTGCTCTCGATTATGAAGATGTGCTTATGGTCACACCCGGCATACTCAAGGACGTGTTCTATCTTGTTGGCATAACGATAAAGCGCAGGGTGCAGGAAGATGGAGATCGCATCACCGAAGAGTCAGCGCTTGCCGTGAACGAGATATCGTGGGCTTGCCTCTCGCAGATACAGGGAATGACCATCGTGCTGAATCTGGGCTTTGCCGAGCATCTGGAAGCAAGCGCTCTGCGTTCGAAGAATCCGGATTACGAAGACAACCTGCTCCTTGCCACGGCTCAAAACGCCAAGGTAGATTACATCATCACGGGAGACAAGGGCCTGCTCGCAAACGAGGTGGTACCCGCTCTCACTCCGGCAGAGTATGTAGAGATGAGGTCTGCATAATCACAATTTGAAAAGGATTTGGGTGTCAAACCGACACGAGTGTTGGGAGTCCGGACGCGATGTTCGCAATTTAACAAGGGCGATTCCGTAGAGCACGATCAGGAATCATCTTTCTAATAGCATTTCGAGCAGGGCGTGTATCCCCGGCTCTGCGCTTCGCTCACGGAAAGCGTGGTCGTCCCCTTCATATTGCTGCAGTTAGGATTAGAGTGGTACTTCTTTCCCTTGCCACTTGACGCAATATATACGCTCTGGCCGCGTTCAGTGCCTCCTTGTGCCGCCGCGCCAGAATTCGTGTTGGGTTGTGGGGCTGCCTTTGCCGCTGCTTCAGCCGCGGCCTTTTCTTCGGCCGCTTTTCTTTGGGCTGCGGCTGCGTCCATAGCTGCCTGGTCAAGCTGGACGTTAAGTACGGCGTTGACATTAGATTCGCCACTGAAGTTTGCATCAACCGGAGTGGCCGTGAAAAGGCGGCTGCCTTTTGCGGGATTTGCCGAAGCAAGAGCGAGTATGTACGTGCCCGGCTTGAGATCGGTGTCGTACTTTGTGCCTGGCACGGCTTTGTACTGCTCGCTAACGCTTTTGCCCGTGCTGTCGGTACCCTCGATTTTGACAACAAGGTTTCCGTCTGTTGCGGTATCCCAAGTACCTGCATTTACGGTAAAGGAAAGCTTTGAGACGGCGGTTTGCTTTGAGACGCTGCTTGTGGTGGTAGAGGGAGCACTCGATTGTGTATTCGGTGCAGAGCATGCCCCGCAACATGCGAGCAGAAGAACAACGATTATCGCAATGCTTGCCTTTTTGTGCGCTTTGAAAAAGGATTTCTTATTTTTGTTCATGGCAGCCCTCCGCTCGCATCCCTATTTTTCGATGATACCCTTTGTCGTTTCCAAGTTGATGCCATTGCCGTCGGTCGTCATGATGATTGTTCCCAACTCGTCGGTGCGTAGCACTTTCGCACCTGCGTCTTCGAGCCTCTGTAGCGTCTCGTTGCCCGGATGTCCGTAATTGTTACTGCCTACGGAAATGATTGCGTACTCGGGAGTCACCTTGCTCAGGAACAAGTTGCTTGATGAGGTGTTTGATCCATGGTGACCGACTTTCAGCACGTCCACGTCGATATTCGCCGAGCCGTTTGCCATCAAGAACTCGCTTGTTTCCTCTGCATCACCGGTGAACAGGAAGCTGTTGTTTTCGAGGGTAATCTTGCATACAAGCGAGCCATCATTCGTGTCGCTTGTCCTTTTGACGGGGCCAACAAATTCCACCCGGGCGGCACCAAGGTCAAAGGTGTCGCCTAGGTCTGGAATTGTGACCGGCGTATCGCCTAGGTATTTGAGGATGCTGGTGAAGGTCTTTGTGTCGTGTTTGGTGACCGAGCAGTAAAAGGCTCCGCAGCTCGCGAAGTTGAGAGCGCCGGCAATGCCGCCGCAGTGGTCTGCGTCAGGATGCGTCGCGATGATGTAGTCAAGATGCGTGATGCCGAGTCGCTTGAGGATTGCATACAGTTTCGAGGAGGCGCTCGGGGGGCCGCCGTCAATCAGCAAAGTCTTTCCGCTGCAGGAAATGAGTGCGCAGTCTCCCTGGCCAACGTCGATGAAGCGCACTACGAGCTTGTCGGTAATGCTCGTTGTGGATGAGTCAACATTATTTTGGTCACTCGGTTCCGTACATCTTTCTGCCGGAACCCCGTCGAGCTTGACAGCGGGAATCCCATCGCTGGCAATGGATGCACCCGCATCGTACGAATCGACACCAAGCGTTGCGCAACCGGGTATTACCAGAAGGGAGATAATGAGGATGATGACGCTCAGAAGAGCGAGAGACTTCCTTTTTGGATTGACACGCATGGATGCATCCCCATCACCTGTATCGAGGATATGGAACAAATAACTATAACAGGCTAGTACGCATGCGCATGTCGTGCTGCCACTGGCAAAGGCCAGCGAGATGCTCGCTTCGGTGAAGGCTGCGCCTGCTCTTTATTCCCCAAACAGCGGGGTCGAGAAGTAGCGCTCGCCGGTGTCGGTGAGGATGGTCAGGACGGTGGCATCCGGGCCGAGCTCGTAGCCGAGCAGCAGCGCGGCAACGACGTTCGTTCCGCTCGAGATGCCGCAGAGCAGCCCCTCCTCGCGCGCGAGGCGCTGGGCCATCGTGATTGCCTCGCCATCGCTCACCACGCAGGTTGCGTCGATGACGCTGCGGTCGAGGATGGCGGGGATGACGCCGTCGCCGATACCCATCTGCAGATGCGTGCCGATATTGCCGCCGGCCAGCATCGCGGCATTTTCGGGTTCGGCTGCCCAGACGATGGTGTCGGGATTTGCCTGCTTGAGCGCGCTACCAATGCCCGAGATGGAGCCGCCGGTGCCAAAGCCGCAGGCAAAGCCGTCGATGACGATGCCGGACTCACTGGCATCCTCGAGAATCTCCACGGCCGTCTGCGTGCGCTGGATGGCGACGTTGTCGACATTCGAGAACTGGTCGGGCATGAAGGCGTTGGGATCTGCCGCCGCCTGCTCGCGGGCGAGCTCTGCGCAGGTTTCGATGGCCTTGCCGATGTCGCCGTCATCGTGAACGAGCTCAATCTGCGCGCCGTAGGCCTCACAGATCTTGCGACGCTCGACCGAGACCGAATCGGGCATGATGATGCGCACGTCGTAGCCGCGCACCGCGCCCACGAGAGCCAAGCCGATGCCCTGGTTGCCGCTCGTCGGCTCGATGATGGTGGTCTTGCCGGGCGCGATTTCGCCGCGTCGCTCGGCCTGGAGAATCATGTTGTACGCCGTACGCGTCTTGATCGAACCGCCGACGTTGAGTGCTTCGAACTTCACGAGAATCTGCGCGCAGTTCTCGTCGGGAATATGTCGCAGACGGATGAGAGGCGTGCGACCCATCGCC
>USOR01000176.1 GCA_900556425.1 uncultured Coriobacteriaceae bacterium | reverse complement strand
GGGCGACCTTGGTCGCCCCTCCCGAGCGAGGTTATTCCACTCGAGAGGGCTGACCAAGGTCTGCCCCTACGGGATAGGGCCGGATGCTTAACGGGAGGCCAGTTGGCGGTCGGCCTCCAGCATGCGCTTGACAAAGTGCCCGGTGTAGGAGCCCTCCACCTCGGCCACCTCCTCAGGCGTGCCCTGGGCGACGATGGTGCCGCCGCGATCGCCGCCCTCGGGGCCCAAGTCCACGATATGGTCGGCGCACTTGATGACATCGAGATTGTGCTCGATGACGAGCACGGTGTTGCCCGCGTCCACGAGGCGCTGCAGCACCTCCAGAAGCTGGCGCACGTCCTCGAAATGCAGGCCAGTGGTAGGCTCGTCCAAGATGTAGAAGGTCTTGCCGGACTGGCGCTTCTGCAGCTCGCTGGCGAGCTTCACGCGCTGGGCCTCGCCGCCGGAGAGCGTGGTCGCCGGCTGGCCCAGGCGGATGTAGCCGAGGCCCACGTCGAAGAGCGTCTGGAGCTTGCGCTTGATGCCCGGGATGTTCTCGAAGAACTGGCAGGCCTCGGCAACGGTCATGTCGAGCAGGTCTGCAATCGACTTGCCGCGGTACGTGACCTGCAGCGTCTCGCGGTTGTAGCGCGCGCCGCCGCACACCTCGCACGGCACGTAGATGTCGGGCAGGAAGTGCATCTCGATCTTGAGCTGGCCATCACCCTTGCATGCCTCGCAGCGGCCACCGGCGACGTTGAACGAGAAGCGTCCGGCCGAGTATCCGCGGGCGCGGCTCTCGGGCAGGCTCGCGTAGAGCTTGCGGATGTCATCCCAGACGCCGATATAGGTTGCGGGATTACTGCGCGGCGTGCGTCCGATGGGGGACTGGTCGATATCGACGACCTTGTCGATGAGCTCGACGCCTTCGAGCGAGCGGTGCTTGCCCACGCGCTTGCGCGTACGCATGACCTGGTTGGATAACGCAGGTGCGAGCGTGTCGGTGACAAGCGAGCTCTTACCCGAACCGCTCACGCCCGTCACGACGGTGAGCGTGCCGATCTCGACTTGCACGTTGACGTTCTTGAGGTTGTTGGCCTTTGCCCCCTTGAGCTTGATGGCACCTCGTTTGGGATTGCGGCGTTTGGCCGGCACGGGGATGGAGCGCGCTCCGGAGAGGTACTGACCCGTGATGGATTCCGGGCAAGCGGCGATGTCTGCCGGGGAACCCTGCGCGACGACATGGCCGCCGGCAACGCCCGCTCCCGGCCCGATATCGACCACGTAATCAGCACTGCGAATGGTGTCCTCGTCGTGCTCGACAACGATGACGGTGTTGCCGAGGTCACGTAGATGCTTGAGCGTCTCGATGAGACGCTCGTTATCGCGTTGATGCAAGCCGATGGAGGGCTCGTCAAGGATGTAGAGCACGCCCATGAGGCCCGCGCCAATTTGCGTTGCCAAGCGGATACGCTGTGCCTCGCCGCCGGAGAGCGTGGCCGTGGGCCGGTCGAGCGTGAGGTAGTCGAGGCCGACGTCGACGAGGAACTTCAAGCGCGTGCAGATCTCCTTGACGATGGGCTTTCCGATGAGGGCTTGTATCTCCGTCATCTCGATGTTTTCGAAGAATTCGAGCGCACGGACGGCGGAAAGCTGCGTGGCCTCGAAGATGTTCTTGTCGGATATGGTCACGGCCAGCACCTCGGGCTTGAGGCGACTGCCATTGCAGGTGTGGCAGGGATTGATCGCCATGAACTCCTCGAGGCGCGCCCGCGTGCGGTCGCTGTCGCTTTCGTCGTGCTTGCGCATGATGGCGGCGAGCACGCCCTCCCAGCGCGTGAACCAGTAGGTGTCGCGTCCGTCGCGCGTGACGTAGTCGATGCGGATCTTCTCGTCGCCCAGGCCGTAGAGCAGGGCGTCGCGGGTCTTCTTGGGGAGGTCCTTCCAGGGCGTCGACATGTCGCCGCCCACGTGCTCGCAGACGGCAGCGTACATCTGCGGGTAGTAGTTGCTCGAGGGGCTGAACAGCGCGATGGCACCCTCTTCGAGCGTGAGGTTCTCGTCCGGAACGACGAGATCCGGGTCAACCTCCTGGCGTGCGCCGAGGCCCAGGCAGTCTGGGCAGGCGCCGTACGGTGCGTTGAACGAGAAGTCGCGCGGGTTAAGCTCGTCCATCGAGTAGTCGTGTTCGGGGCAGGCAAGCGCCATGCTGAAGAGGTACTCGCCCTCGACGCCGGCAGCCGCAAGTGCGCCCGAGGAGTGCTCTACGCCTGCGTCGGCCTCCTCGTCGTCCTTGGGGAGCACTTTGATGAGGACGTTGCCCTTGGTGAGGGTCGTGGCTGTTTCGATGGCCTCGACGAGGCGCGGCAGGGCGCTCTCCTTCAGCACGATACGGTCGATGACGACTTCGATGTCGTGCTTGTACTTCTTGTCGAGCTTGAGGCCCTCGTCGAGGCGGTGCATCTCGCCGTCGATGCGCACGCGCGAGAAGCCCTCCTTGACCAGGTCCTCGAAGAACTTGGCGAACTCGCCTTTGCGGCCGCGCACGACGGGAGCCATGACGATGATGCGATCGCCGGGTGTGCTGTGCCCCATGATGCGATCCGCAATCTGGTCGGCTGTCTGCTTCTCGATGACGCGCCCGCAGACGGGGCAGTGGGGCGTGCCGATGCGTGCATAGAGCAAGCGCAGGTAATCATAGATTTCCGTCGTGGTGCCGACGGTCGAGCGCGGATTCTTGGAGGTGGTCTTCTGGTCGATCGAGACGGCGGGGGAGAGGCCATCGATCGAATCGATGTCGGGTTTCTCCATCTGTCCGAGGAACTGACGCGCGTACGAGGAGAGGGACTCGACGTAGCGACGCTGGCCCTCGGCGTAGATGGTGTCGAAGGCGAGCGAGCTTTTGCCCGAGCCGGAGAGGCCCGTGAAGACGATGAGCTCGTCACGCGGAATCGTGAGGTCGATATCCTTGAGGTTGTGTTGACGTGCACCTTTGATGACGATGTTTTCGGAAGCCATGAACCTGCCCTCGGGTACTCATATGCAAACATGTGTTCGCATAGTGTATGACAGCATGAATGTTTTGGGAAGAGCTTGCAGGCAACGGTTGCCAAGTTGAAGCGTGAAGGTTTCGTAACAATTTATTCTACCACGAATATACTGTTTGCTAGTAAGCATATAATGCGAAGCGTACGAATTACTGGATGAACGGAGGACCCAAAATGGTTCAGCATGCAACTTCAGCAGACTTCGACGAGGTCGTCGGGACGAACCTGCGCGGCACGTACTTCCTCACGCAGGAGGTCGCTCGGCGCATGGTCAAGGAGGGGCT
>USOR01000175.1 GCA_900556425.1 uncultured Coriobacteriaceae bacterium | reverse complement strand
CTTTGAAGGCATCGAAGTTCTCGGCCTTGTGCCCGAAGGCCTTGCGCGCCGCCGTCGAGGGCGTGAGCTCCTTGGCCCAGTAATCGTATGGCAAATCGGCTTTGCGTATGCCACGCGGCCAAAGCTTGTCAACGAGCACACGATACCCATCGTCTGCCTCGGGTTTCTCGTAGACGCGCTTGATCTTGATATCCATGGCTGCCCCCTTGTCACAAGCCCGCCGATTGGCCTCGCATCGTTATCGGACAAGTGCTGGTGATTATGTCCGCCAATCAAATGCGAAACGTATTGACTTATACAGTCTAACTCAGAATAATAAGCACATAACCGAAAACCACCAAATTTCAACCGTTCGCCAAAACTTTTATTGACAAGAATTGGTTCGAGAGGAGTGAGGACGAGATTACACACACGAGCGTACGCGGAGTTTGCGAGAGAGGAGCTGGAATGACAATGAAGAGCCCAGAGCTTTCGAGACGAAGCTTCGTCAAGGCGAGTGGATCGCTTGCCCTGCTTGCCGCGGCAGGCGGCGCCGTTTCCACGGCAGATAACCTGTTCGGCGAGGTCGAGCCGGCGCAAGCCGCAGCCGAAGACAAGATCGTCTGGAGCCAATGCAACGTGAACTGCGGAGGAAGGTGCATCTTCCAATGGCACGTAAAGGACGG
Organism: uncultured Coriobacteriaceae bacterium; assembly: GCA_900556425.1. Lineage (GTDB taxonomy): Bacteria > Actinomycetota > Coriobacteriia > Coriobacteriales > QAMH01 > QAMH01. The sequence goes on along the minus strand of USOR01000175.1, from coordinate 2,654 downwards.
CAAGATCGCCTACATGCTCACCGACGACACGGGAAACGATGACTTCCAGGCCCGTGCCTGTCTGCGCGGACGCGCGATGCGCCAGTGGATCAACCATCCCGACCGCCTGCAATACCCGATGAAGCGCACGGGACCGCGCGGGACGGGCAAGTTCGAGCGCATCAGCTGGGACGAGGCCATCGACACGATCGCGGACAAACTCAAGTACACGATCGAGACCTACGGCAACGACTCGATCTATATCAACTATGCCACCGGCATGTATTCGGCAACGGGACGCACCACCGAGCGCCTGATGAACTGCCTGGGTGGCTACCTCCCCATGTACGGCGACTACTCGACAGGCATGCACCAGTACGTGATGCCCTTCATGTACGGCGTGGGCGTCTCGCCCTATGAGAACGTGAGCGCCTCGTCGGTTGACCAAGCCGGCAAGGCCGACCTCGTCTTGATGTTCGGTAACTCGCCGGCGGACAATCGCATGGGCGGTGCCAACGTGGTCTGGGACTACGCGCGCGTGCGCGAGAAAGGCCCCGAGATCATTCACATCGACTACCGCTACAACGAGACGGCCGCCGGCCATCCCGAGGAATGGCTGCCCATTCGCACGGGCACGGACGCGGCGCTCGTCGCCGGCGTTGCCCACGAGCTCATCGAGAAGGGCTGGGTCAACCTCGACTTCCTGCACAGGTACTGTCAGGGCTACGACGAGGAGACCATGCCCGCATCGGCCAAGGGCCAGAACAAATCGTACTACGACTACATCATGGGAACCGGCTACGACAAGGTCGAGAAGACGCCCGAATGGGCCGCCGAGATCACGCTCGTCCCCGCCAAGACCATCCGCGAGCTCGCCCGCAAGCTCCACGAGGCCAATAGCGTCTACGTCGTGCAGGGCTGGGGACTGCAACGCCACAGCAATGGCGAGTCGGCCACGCGCGCGGTGTGCATGCTCGCGCTCCTCACCGGCAACCTCGGTCGCGAGGGCACGAACTCCGGCATGCGCGAGGCCGAACCGCCAGGAGCACCCGTCGGATCCATCCCGTCTTCCGACGACGACCCCAACGGCGTTCCCGAGAACATGGTCAACGCCAAGATATCATGCTATTCGTGGCTCAAGTGCATCGCCGAGGGCTCGGACTTCCAGAAGGAGCTCGACGCGGCTGACGAGCTCGCGCTCTTCATGGGCGCGCAGGACCCCGAGGCAGCCGCCGCTGCCGCCAAGATCGAGGCGCCGAAGAACGGCATCAAGTTCCTCTGGAACTACGCCGGCAACTGTCTGACCAACCAGCATGGCGATATCAACATGACCCATGAGATTCTCGTCGACGAATCGAAATGCGAGTTCATCCTCGTCTGGGACACGGTCATGACCGACTCGGCGAAATACGCTGACATTCTGCTACCCGATGCCATGCGCTCAGAACAAATGAACCTGCAGACCCAGGGATACACCGAATGGTACTCGGGCGTAGTTCTGGGTACTCCCGCTCAAGAAGCACCCGGCGAGTGTCGCTCGAGCTATGACGTCATGGCCGACATTGCCGATAAGTTCGGCGTGCGTGATGCGTTCACCGAAGGCCGCACTCATGACGAATGGGTAAAGTTCCTCTATGAGCAGGGGGCCGAAGAAGATGGCTCCATGCCGACCTGGGAGGAAATGCTCGAGCAGGGCGTATACAAGCGACCCGTTGAACCCTACATCGCCTTCGAGGCGTTCCGCAACGATCCCTCCGCCAACCCACTGGGCACCCCCTCCGGAAAAATCGAGATCTTCTCCGAAGCGCTGGACGAGATGTCACGTACCTGGGATCTTGAAGAGGGCGAGGTAATTTACCCCATCCCCGTCTTCCAAGCAGGATTTCACGGATACGGTTCCGTCACCGAGGAATTCCCCCTCTACTGCTGCGGTTTCCATCACAAGAGCCGCACCCATTCATCGTTCGGCTTCATCCCCGAGCTTGAAGCCGTGGCCCGTCAGCAGCTGTGGGTAAACCCCGCTGATGCCGAGAGCCGCTCAATTGAAGACGGCGACCTGATTGCCGTGACAAGTCCGGTTGGCGAGATTCGCATCGAGGCGAAGGTGACGCCCCGCGTCATCCCCGGAACTGTAATGATTCCGCAGGGCGCCTGGCACAAGGCCAACATGAATGGCGACAAGGTGGACGAGGGCGGCTGCGTGAACACGCTCACGCAGTACAAACCAACGCCGATGGCCAAGGGCAACGGCACTCACTCCATGATCGTCCAGATTGCGAAGGCCTAAGGGAGGTACGAAGATGACTCAGTACGGATTCTATTTCGACAGCACGCGCTGCACGGGTTGCCGCACCTGCGAGATGGCCTGCAAAGACTACAACGACCTGCCCGCCAACTACGCTTTCCGCCGCGTGTTCGACTACGAGGGTGGCGATTGGAAAGACAACGGTGACGGTACCTTTGAGCCGACGAGCTGGGCCTACCACGTGTCCATGGCCTGCAACCACTGTGCAATGCCGGCCTGCGTGGCCAATTGCCCCCAAGGCGCCTTGGAAAAGGATGCCGATACCGGGCTCGTGTCCCGCGACGAGGAGAAGTGCATTGGCTGCGGCACTTGCGTGAAAAGCTGTCCCTACGAGGTGCCCGTAGTGGACACCGAGACCATGAAATCCGCG
>USOR01000174.1 GCA_900556425.1 uncultured Coriobacteriaceae bacterium | reverse complement strand
CGGATGCGAATCCGTCTCCTGCGAGCTCATCGAGGAGAATGGCGAGGTCATCTCGTCGACGCGCATACGTGCGGAATTGCGCGAGGGCGCGGTTGCGCAGGCAAAGCGATTGCTTGCCGGCAGGCCGCACAGCATCGTGGGCACCATCGTGCATGGTCGTGGTGCAGGCGACGGCTTCGGCTTTGCAACGGCCAACCTCGACCTCGCGAATTGCGAGACCATGCTGCCGCGCGAAGGCGTCTACGGCGCGTACGGCATTGTCGATGGCGCACGCTACGCGGCTGCCGTCAACGTTGGCGTTGCCAGGAGCTTTGCCAAGGCGACGGCCCCGGTCGAGGCGCATCTGCTCGACTTTGACGGCGACCTCTACGGCAAGGACATCCGCATCGAGTTCGAAGAGTGGCTGCGTGGACCGCGCGTGTTCGAGACGAAGGACGAACTCATCGAGACGGTGATGGGCAACATCGAATGGGTGCGCGAGCACCTGGGAGGCAAGTAGCCATGGCGCGCATCTCCGATGACGATATCCGCCGCGTGCGCGAGGCGACCGATTTGGTCTCCCTCGTGAACGAGCGCGTCGTGCTCAATCAGAAGGGCCGCCTGTTCTGGGGATGCTGCCCGTTCCATGACGAGAAGACGCCCTCGTTCAAGATAGATCCCGACTTGCAGAACTGGCACTGTTTCGGGTGCGGCAAGAGCGGCGATGTCTTCGGTTATCTCATGGAAAGCGAACATCTCGAGTTTCCCGAGGCCGTGCGCGCGCTGGCCGACCGCGCCAACATCGAGATCACCGAGGTAGGCGGGAGCGGCATTCCCCGCAGCCTCAAGGACCGCATGATGCAGGCCTGCGCCGAGGCCGAGAACTTCTATCACATGGAGCTCATGCGCTCGCGCGATGCTGGTCCCACGCAGGCCCGCGCCTATTTGCACGAGCGTGGCTTCGGCTCGGAGTGCGCACGGGAGTGGAAGCTTGGCTATGCCCCCGGCCACGGCAAGCTCGTCGCTCATCTCCAGTCACGGGGGTTTACCCGTGACGAGCTCGTCGGTGCGAACCTCGCCTTCGTGAACAAAGGCGGATATCTCATCGACCGCTTCTTCGAGCGCGTGATGTTTCCCGTGCACGATTTGCAGGGGCGCAGCATAGCGTTTGGTGGCCGTATCATGGGGCAAGGCGAGCCCAAGTACCTCAACACTTCGGAGACGCCCGTCTTCCACAAGTCATCGAACATGTTCGGTATCGACGTTGCGAAGAATGCCATCGTCAACAGCGGCGAGGCCATCGTCGTGGAGGGCTATACCGATGTCATCGCCATGCACCGGGCCGGCATCAAGAACGTTGTCGCCACGCTCGGCACGGCGCTCACGGCCCAGCATGTCAAGCTCATCAGCCGCTTCGCCTCGCGTATCGTCTATCTCTTCGACGGTGATGCCGCGGGTCAGAAGGCGGCGGATCGCGCGAGCGAATTCATCGACTGGCAATCGGCGGTCGAGAGTCGTCGTGATCCGATCGACCTGCGCGTCGTGGTGCTTCCCGATGGCAATGACCCGGCGGAGTTCCTCGGTGCGCATGATGCGGATGCGATGCGTGCCATCATCGCCGCCGCCGAGCCGCTGCTCGCCTTTTCGATCAATCGCTGCATCGAGCGCTACGACTTGCGTCGTCCGGAAAACAAGGCGCGCGCCATGACGGAGGCACTGCAGATTTTGTATCCCATCAGGGATTCCGTTTCGGCAACGGATTATGTCAATATCATCGCCGACCGTTTGAATGTGGAGTATACTGCCGTATCCAAGGCTCTCAAGGAGACCAAGGCCCCTATGGCTGCCCGCCATCAAAACGATCAGGCCGTCTCAGAGCCCCAACCGAATGCGGTTAACCCGGTAGCCGAGCAGATCATCGAGGCGGACCAACAATCCGCTCGCATGGAGTACGGGCTCATCGCGCTCGTTGTGACAGACGCTCATCTTCTCGATCACATTGGGAAGGACCTGATGCGCATCAGGTGGATGGATCAGGCCGCAGAGAGCATGGCTGATGCTCTCATCGCGCTTGACCATGATGCATCCGCTGCGCAGGCGCTCGCGTCAGTCCAGAGGGCGTGCCCCGATGCCTCGACCCTGCTTGCCCAGGCGATGATCGAAACGGAGGACAGCACAGAGAAGCTGTTTCAAGCGCGCCTCATGGTTCGCACGCTACGCGAGCGCGACCTTGAGCGAAGCATTCGAGATGCGAAGGCACGCATGCGTTCGGAAAGTGGGCTTTCACCCGAGGAACTCGACAAGCTCTTCGAGCGGACCGTGTCGATGCAAAAGGAACTCGTCAGGTTGCGAAACAACGCGCCTGACGATATGAAGGACTAGAAAAGGGGTTTGACGTGGCAAAGACTTCCACCACGAAGAAGAGCACGGCAAAGACGGGCAAATCCGCAGCCAAGAAGTCGGCTGCAATCAAGCAGGCGGAGGCCGAAGAGGGCGTTCTCGACAACGAGCTCATCGCCCGCCTTGATGACTTCATCAAGGATTCGGGCAAGAAGGTCGAGCGCAGCGTCGTCGAGAGCAGCTTTTCCGACGACGATCTCTCGAGCAAGCAGATGGGCGCGGTCTTCGAGTACCTGGAGGCCAACGGCATCAGGCTCACCGGCGCGAGCATGCAGGCCGTCGAGGTCGATGACGACGATGACATCGACGTCGCCATGAGCGACGAGGAGATCATGGAGGGCATCCCGGAAGACGAACTGGGCGCCCCGAGCGAGGCCATGAGCATCAAGCAGGCCGAAGAGGCCGTCGAGGCAGAGGCGGCCGAAGCCAAGAAGGCCGCTGCGATTGACGCCGACGAGAAGCCGGCTGACGCCAAGAAGCGCCGTGCCGAGGCGCGCAAGGCCCGCATAGAGGCAAGCTCGGTCGTCATGCTCACGGGTGATCCGGTGCGCATGTACCTCAAGGAGATCGGCAAGGTCGATCTGCTCACCGCCTCCGAGGAAGTCGACCTCGCCATGAAGATCGAAGCCGGCCTCAAGGCCACCGAAGAGCTCGAGCGCGCCGAAGACGAGGGCGTCGAGCTCACGCGTCGTGAGCGTCGTCGCCTCACGCGTGTCGAGCAAGTCGGCTTGGACGCCAAGGACCAACTCATCGAGGCCAATCTGCGCCTCGTCGTCTCCATCGCGAAGCGCTATGTCGGCCGCGGCATGCAGTTTCTGGATCTGATTCAGGAGGGAAATCTGGGCCTGATCAAGGCTGTTGAGAAGTTCGACCACACCAAGGGCTTCAAGTTCTCCACCTATGCGACATGGTGGATCCGTCAGGCCATCACCCGCGCCATCGCCG
>USOR01000173.1 GCA_900556425.1 uncultured Coriobacteriaceae bacterium | reverse complement strand
CACCGCGCGATTCCATCCATCACGCAGGCTTGCCCCTCGAGATGGGACTGGCCGAGACGCAGCAGACGCTCATGCAGAACGGCTTGCGCTCGCGGGTGGTCCTCGAGTCGGACGGCAAGCTCATGGACGGCCGTGATGTCGCCATCGCCTGCCTGCTCGGAGCCGAGGAGTTCGGCTTTGCGACCATGCCGCTCATCGCGATGGGCTGTCTCATGCAGCGCGATTGCCAGAAGGACACCTGTCCGGTGGGCATTGCCACGCAGGATTGCCGCCTGCGCAAGCGCTTCACGGGCAAGCCCGAGTACGTGGTCAATTACATGATGTTCGTCGCCGAGCAGCTGCGGCAGATCATGGCGAGCCTTGGCTTTGCCACGATTGACGAGATGGTCGGACACGTCGAGTGTCTGCGACAGACGCGCGCCGTACGATCGTGGAAGGCGCGCTTGCTCGACCTTTCGCCCCTGCTCGCCAAGCCGCGCGTCGACTTCGGGCGGGCGATTCCCGATGCGCATTGCCCCCACTTCCTCGAGAGCGCCCAAGCACCCAACACGCTCCCCGAGACGCTCGATGCGACGCTGCTCATTCCCTATACGAGCTTTGCGCGTGAAAGGCTCGAGCCCATCGAGTTTCATGTGGACATAACGAACGTCAATCGCTGCGTGGGCACCATGCTCGGCTCGGCGGTGACGGCACAGCACCCCGAAGGATTGCCCTACGACTTCATCAGGGTCAATTGCAGTGGCTCGGGTGGCATGAGCTTTGGCGCGTTCTTGCCCAAAGGCATCATGCTCACGATTGCCGGCGAGGCAAACGATTACTTTGGCAAGGGACTTTCGGGAGGCACGGTGGCGGTTGCGCCCTCGAGCCGGGCGAACTTCAGGCCCGAGGAAAACGTCATCGTCGGCAACGTCGCCTTCTATGGCGCGACGTCGGGGACGGGGTTCGTGAACGGCCTTGCGGGGCAGCGATTCGCCGCGCGCAATTCGGGGGCTTCGCTCGTCGTCGAGGGCATCGGTGACAACGGCTGCGAGTACATGACTGGTGGGCTCGTGCTCGTTCTGGGCGAGGTGGGCATCAACTTCGCGGCGGGAATGAACGGCGGTGTCGCCTATGTCTACGATGCTGCGCATACGCTCGAGTCCCATTGCAACCGGGACCTTGTCGATATCCTCGAGCCCGATCGCAGCGAGCTTGCGGCAATACGCGAGCTTATCGAGGCGCATGTACGCGTGACGATGAGTCCGCTTGGCGTGATGATGCTCTATCGTTTCGACGACATCGCGCATCATTTCAAGAAGGTCATACCGGACGAGTATCGCAAGGTGCTTGCCATGACGACGCAGCTCGAGGAAGAGGGCTGCGCTCATGAGGAGGCACAGGAGCGTGCCTTCGAGTTGTTGAGAGCGGGGGCGTAGCATGGGACGCACGGGAGCATACCTTCAGGTCGCACGCAAAGAACATGGCGTGCGTTCCGCAGGCGAGGCCGTGGCGGATTACGAGGAGTTTACGGTGCCGCTTTCCGCCGATGAGCAGCGCGAGCAAGCGAGCCGTTGCATGAATTGCGGCGTGGCGTTTTGCCAGAGCGGCGGCCTTTTCGACGACATAGCCGCCATGACGGGCTGTCCGTTGCGCAATCTCATTCCCGAGGTCAACGACCTGCTGTATCGCGGGCGTCTCGACGAGGCGTACGAGCGCCTCAAGCTCACGAATCCGTTCCCGGAGTTTACGGGGCGTGTGTGCCCGGCACCGTGCGAAACCGCCTGCAACCTCGGGCTGCACGATGATGCGGTCACCATTCACGACAACGAGCGCCTGCTTGCCGATTACGCATGGGAGCATGGCATGCAGCCGCTCGTGCCCGCAGACAGTGCGTCGCCTCTCGTGAGTGTCGTCGGCTCTGGTCCCGCGGGGCTTGCCCTTGCCTGGGAGCTCACGCGGCGCGGCCTGCGCGTGCGCGTATACGAGAAGGACGAGCGTCCCGGCGGCTTGCTCAGCTACGGTATCCCCAGCATGAAGCTTCCCAAGCAAGTCGTGCGGCAACGTATCGAGCTTATGGAGCGAAGTGGCATCGAGTTCATCTGCAACGTGGACGCGACCGAGCATGCAGACAGGCTGCTTGCCGAGTCCGATGCGGTCATCTTGGCCGCCGGTGCCAATGTTCCGCGCGACATCGGCATTACGGGCCGAAACCTTACGGGCATCCATTTCGCGCTCGAATACCTGGGCGAGGTCACGCGTTCCCAGTTTGAGGATCGCGTGGCAAGCATCGATGCCGATGGTAAGGACGTTGTGGTCATCGGCGGTGGCGACACGGGTGTTGACTGTGTCGCCTGCGCATTGCGGCAAGGAGCCAAAAGCGTGACCCAGGTCATTCGCGCGCAACGCCCGCCGGCGAGTTGCGAGGCCTTTGAGTGCTGGCCAGCGCCGCACAAGACCTACGAGCAGGGGTATGGGCATCGCGAGGCCGAGGAGCTCTTCGGCGAAGATCCGCGTCTCTGGGCGACCGATACGATTGGCTTTGTCGGAGACGACGCGGTTGAGGCCGTACGCATTCAGGATTTCTCATACGAGGGCGGACGGCATCTTCTCGAAGGCACGGAGCACGACATCCCCGCGCAGCTCGTGCTCATCGCCAAGGGCTTCCTCGGGGCGCAAGACAGCCTGTTCGATACATTTGGCGTCGAGCAGCCCTTACGTGAAGATCAGGTGCATCTGTTGCGCGCGGGCGCCGACGGAACCGCACCCGTCTTCATTGCCGGCGATGTGCGCATGGGGTCGACGCTTGTCGCAACGGCGATTGCTGACGCGCTCGCGTGTGCCGATGAGGTGTGCGCGGCGCTCGCATAGGAGCGTGCCGTGCAGTCCTAGACCTCAAGCTCCTTCATGCAGGTTGGTTGCTCGGGAACGGGAATGTCAAGGGCATCGCATGCGAGAATGCGCAGGTCCTGGATACTTGCCGCATAGCATGCCAGCGCATCGACCCAGCGACGAAGGCAGGCCCTGCCCTCGTCAGTCAGGTTATAGCAACGCTTGGCGGGACCGGATTCGGAAGTGTCCCACTCGCTCACGACGAGACCGTTGTTCTCCATCTGCTTGAGGATGCGGTAGATACCTGTCGGATCGGGGGCGTTTCCATTGAACATCGGACCGCTCGACATTTCTTGAATGATGAGATAGCCGTGTACGGGCTTATCTGCCTTTGCAAGCACGGAGAGAATCGAGGGCTGGGTGAGACGGCTCAGGCTCTTGCCGAGCTGACCGCACTCGCTGAGCTCCTTCTCGGACTTGGGATGGCAGGCAGACCACATAGACAGGCTCCCTTACGTG
>USOR01000172.1 GCA_900556425.1 uncultured Coriobacteriaceae bacterium | reverse complement strand
GGTATCCGCAATGCCCCCCGATCCACCGACGATCTCGATGACATCGCCAACCTGCATGGGCTCGTCGAGCACGGCGTCAGCTGCGACGACGCATTCGCCCGGCCCCGTAGGCCAGTTTCCTTCGACCAATATGGGGCGGTTGATGTACCCCTCGTCATCGCTGATGGCATGCATGCCATCAGACGTATCCGAACTATGCGCCGCGTCAAGGTCGATGCTATTAAAGCGCACGACGTACTTCTCGTCATCATGCATGGCGTATGCGTCGGCCATGCGTACCGGCTCGACGCTACGCACCCCTTCGACCCGCGCAATGGCGTCTAGATCGGCATCATCGAGACCGAGCGTACCCGTCACGTACAGGTCGCTCGCATTCGTCGCGTCATAGAACTCATCTGCCGAGATGTTCATGTCGATCGAGGTCATGAGCAGGCCGGCGAAAAAGCCGCAGCCAAGCGCCGAAATGATGGCAATCGCCAGGAAGCGTCCCACGGAATGCGTGATGGACCGGCGAACTTCCTTGTTGAATGCGCTTGCCATAGCCGTCTACATGCACTCCCCTACCACTCGATCGAAGCTGCAGAGCTCGGGGCGCCACTCAGCTCGACGGAGGCAACCTTGCCCTCATGGATGTGAATGACCCGATGGGCAATGGGCTTGAAGGCAGTGTTATGCGTGATGAGCACGACCGTACGGCCATGCACGGTCGAGGCATCCTGCAGAAGCTGCAAGATGGCCTTGCCCGTCTGGTAGTCGAGCGCACCCGTCGGCTCGTCGCAAAGCAGGAGCTTGGGATTCTTGGCAAGGGCACGGGCAATCGCGACGCGCTGCTGCTCGCCACCGGAGAGCTGCGCCGGAAAGTTATCCATGCGCTTGGAAAGTCCGACCATGGCGAGTGCCTCGTCCGCTGGCAGCGGGTCATCGCAGATTTGCGCCGCGAGCTCGACGTTTTCGAGCGCCGTGAGATTCTGGACGAGGTTGTAGAACTGGAAGACGAAGCCAGTCTCATGACGACGATATTGGACGAGCTCCTTCTCGGTGAAGGAGCTCACGACACGATCGGCGAGCTTGATGGTGCCCGAGGTGCACGTATCCATACCGCCGAGCATATTGAGCAGCGTGGTCTTCCCCGAGCCGGAAGGGCCGACTATGCAGGCGAGCTCGCCCTCGTCTATGTCGAAGTTCAGGCCATCGGCGGCGCATACCTGCGTCTCGCCCATCTGGTAGATCTTGCGCACGTCTCTGAACTCGACAAATGCCATCGCTGGCTCCCTTGCGATAGTTTTGACAATCATCTTCAGCTGATAGTAGCACGAGCGTCATGGTGATGACACGCGGACAGCGCGCTTCGACACGATGCGCTAGAGCGTGGGGCTTGGCAGATACGTGAAGCGAGAAAGTCCGTTGACCATGTCGGCAAAGGTCTGCTCCGTGATTTGGTCAGACCCGATGAAGAAGCTCTCAGACGGTGCGGTACCCTCGCCTTGCTGGCCCCAGGAATGCGTATAGTCGTATTCGAGCACGGCCACACCCTTCGAGATGCTATAGAAACTGTATGTTTCCGTATTGGTACCCATCGTTGCGAAGACAACCTCATGACGCGCGGTCGAATACCAGATACCGGGATCATGATTGGCACCACCGGCCGCCGAGCACAGTTCGACGACTTGATGCGAGAAGGCATCGTAGGCGTAGACGGAGCACACGGCACCCATGGCGCTAGCGGAATTGCCCGCGATGAGCAGCTCGGGCATCTCGTCACCATCGAGGTCGGCGATCTGGTAGCCAATCCCCGTACTGCCAGCTTCCTTGGCCTTTGCCTCGAGGGCATCGGTCGCCGTCGTAATGCGCTCGGCCTTCTCAGCTGCAGCTTGTGCCACCGCAGCGGCCTCGTCACGCTTCTGCATGAGAGCGTCTCGATACGCTGTCGCTTTGCCTTGATCGAATCCGGACTCGATGGCGTAATCGTAGGCGAGGGTGATTTGCTCATCGGTGATATCCGCGGGATTGGCGAACATGAACTCGAACTTTGGATAGTTTGTCTCGACGACCTCGCCTTCGGAAAGATCGGTGGGCACCTCGACCATAAGCTGCGTGTCGGGAACCTCGTAAAATTGCGCATCGTCAAGCAGCGGCGAAGACGCAACGGTGATCACGTAGCTACCGGGCGAAAGCTCGATGCCCGTGCCGTCTGGCCCGACGAAGGCGACGACGTCGACGCCCTTGTTGTCCATGTCCACACCCTCGACATGGAAGGGAATCTTTGAATCGGCAAGGTCATACCCAGGCGCATCGACCTGCACCCAGACGGGATGGGCGGCAAGCGCCTCCTGATGTTGACGATACTGGTAGATGAACCACGCCGCTGCAGCGACGAGCGCACAGGTGACGAGCAGAACGAGGAAAACGATGAGCCCGCGATGCCTGCGCGGCGATCCTGCCTCTTCCGCTATCTCCGACTGAGCATCCTGCGCATCTTGCGTCTTGGGCGCGAAGGCAGCATCGCCATCAGAACTGACGTCCGAGGGAAGGATGGAGTGCTTGCCTACCTTGAAGGGGACATCGAGGGGATTCTCCTCAGACAGCACGACGGTCTCGTCAGGCGAGAGGTAGAGGTTTCCTGTTTTGCCGGCAAGATTGAGCGCCTGCGTGAGATCTGTGTCCCGCCCCGTCATGTACGCTACTTGACCACGAGGACCGGTAGGTCGACGCCACGCAAGACAGCCGAGCTCACCGAACCCAGGGCCGCGCGAATGACACCGAGACCACGCCTTCCCATGGCAATACAATCGATGCCATGCTCGTTTGCATAATCGCAGATAACATCCTGAGGTCTGCCGTTCTCGATGACGATCTGGATGTCGATGTTGTCGGGTACGCTCGCAAAGAAGCCTTGGATCTGCGTCTGGACGCTCTTGCGATGCTCGTTGTTGTAGTTGTCGCGTGTGGCGCTCAACACGGCGGCATCGATCTTGGGAACGCCGGCCATGCGGGCGGCAACCTCGAAGGTCGAGTCGTCGAAATTCATGGGAGCCGCGACCTTGAGTACCGTGATCACGACGGGCACGCTCGAGCTTGACATCTCGATGGCGGCTTTAAGTGCACGTTGCGAGGGTTCTGATCCGTCGAAGGGAACAAGTATGTTTCGATACATGGCAGCCTCCCGTTCATGATATGACCGTGATGCCATTATACTCCATGACGATATACCGATGCGAAGAGACGGGACCAGACAAATGTCGCCGGGACACTTTTGTCTAGTCCAGCGTGCTTTCGTGTCCTACAGGAAGAACAGCAGGCTGTCGATGATGAAGACCGGTATGAGGAACGCGAGCG
>USOR01000171.1 GCA_900556425.1 uncultured Coriobacteriaceae bacterium | reverse complement strand
ATGGCCTCGACGCTCTGCTCGCCCGCATAGCCAAAGTAGCCATCGAGCTTGCCATGGATGGTGCTGGGCAAGAACTCGAACCCGCAGAGGAAGTTGAGCTCGCGCTCGATGACGGGATCGAGCTCCTCGACACAGATGACCTCGTCAACCGCCTCGAGAAACTCGGTCGCGAGTTTGGCGGGAAAGGGATAGGGCGTTCCGATTTTGAGGACGGGCAGCTCGAGCCCGCACATCTCGAGGGCTTCCATGACGTAATGATACGAGATACCACCACAGGCAATGCCAAGCGCGAAGCGCGACTCGCCACGCTGCTCGAACGCATGAGCCGCCTCCTCACGTGACATGCCGGAGATCTCGATTCGGTTGGGGCGATAGCCGAAGGAGAGCTCATCGGCAATGACCGCCGCGCGCTCCTCGACCTTGCCATGGTTCAGAAAGCTCGTGCGCGGGAAAACGACCCAGCGCTGCGTGTCCTTCACAAAGCCGCTCGGGACATGCCGCTCCCAGGCGGCATCATCGTCATCTCGCGTGGGATTTGCGAACTCTGCCCCGCAATCGGCTACGCCGCCACGCGTCTTGACGGTGCCGCAGGCGTGACTTACGCGCGTGGTCGGGCGCACGATAACGGGCGTATGGTGGCGCTCGGAGAGCTCGAAGGCGTCCTGGATCATGCCGTACGCCTCGCCGGGACTCGCCGGGTCGAAGATCGGCACCTTGGCAAACTGCGCAAAATTGCGTGTGTCCTGCTCGGTCTGACTCGAGATGGGGCCGGGATCATCAGCCACGACGATGACGAGCCCACCCTCGACGCCGATGTACGAGAGCGTCATGAGCGGATCGCTCGCGACGTTGAGGCCGACCTGCTTCATCGTGACGAGGGCACGTGCGCCGGCATAGGCCGCGCCCGCGGCAGCTTCGAGGGCGGCTTTCTCGTTGGTGAACCACTCGACATGGATGGACCCATCATTGTGCTTGGCGATGGTCTCGAGCACCTCGGTCGAGGGCGTGCCAGGATACCCGCTCACGAAGTTGACGCCCGCGTGCATAGCGCCGAGCCCGAGGGCCTCGTTTCCCATGAGCAACTTAACTGGCATGTCGTATCTCCTCGTCTGCGCCTTCTCGTCAGGCTTTCCGATAGCGTTTGCGTGCCGAGTCGTGTGCTCGGCGCAGTTCGATACATGGTACCATCTATCGCACGTTCACCTTACCTTGGAGTTTCGCATGGAAATTCGCTATATCGACACGCGTGGTAACACACAGGAACCCTTGACCTTTAGTGAGGCGCTTCTGAAGGGGATTGCCTCGGGAGGAGGCCTTTTCGTTCCCGAGAAGCTGCCTTCGATGACGCTCGACGAGATCGTCTCGCTCGCCGACATGCCCTATGCCGAGCGGGCGGCGTTCGTGTATGAGCGCTTCGGCGTTGACTTTGGCGATACGGAGCTCAACGAGCTCATGCAACGTGCGTATAACGAGAACTTCGACACGCCGGACATCTGCCCGGTCGTCACCGTTGCCGATGGCATGCATGTGCTCGAGTTGTGGCATGGCCCCACGTGCGCCTTCAAGGACATGGCGCTCCAGTGTCTGCCGGTGTTCTTCTCGGCATGCGTTGACAAGCATCGTGCTGCAGGCGATGCGGATAACGATTATCTCATCGCCGTGGCAACGAGCGGTGATACCGGCAAGGCGGCCTTGCAGGGTTTTGCAGACCGCGACCATATCTCCATTGTTGTCTTCTATCCAGACGGTGGCGTGAGCGATATCCAGTTCAAGCAGATGGCCACGCAGGAGGGCGACAACGTCTGCGTCTATGGCGTGCGCGGCAACTTCGATGATTGCCAGACGAGCGTCAAGCGCATGTTCGACGATGCGACCTTCAACGCGCACTTGCTCGACACACGCAATATCGCATTGTCCTCGGCCAACTCGATCAACTGGGGCCGCCTGCTGCCGCAGGTCGTGTACTACATCAGCGCATATTCCATGATGGTCAAGGACGGCGTTGTGGCCGCCGGTGACCCCATTGACGTGACGGTTCCCACGGGCAACTTCGGCAATATTCTCGCCTGCTGGTATGCCAAGCAGCTCGGCGTGCCCATCGACCGCATCGTCTGCGCGAGCAACGCCAATCGCGTGCTCGCCGACTTCATCGAGACGGGCGTTTACGATATCAGCGACCGACCCTTCATGCTCACGCCCTCGCCTTCGATGGACATTCTCGTCTCGAGCAATCTCGAGCGCCAGCTCTTCGAGCTCACGGGACGTGATGCCGCAGCCATCCAGGGGTGGATGGACGACCTGCGCGAGAAGCGCCGCTTCGAGCTTGACGAGGAGACCTTTGCCGCGCTCCAGCAGAATTACCGCGCGGGTTCAGTCGACAGTGACACGTGTCTGCAGACCATTCATGACGTCTTCGAACAACATGACTACCTGCTCGATCCGCACACGGCTGTCGCGTGGAAGGTCGCCGAACAGCAAAAGGGCGACAATCCCATGCTCATTGCCTCGACGGCCAACTGGGCGAAGTTCGGCAGCAACGTGTATCGGGGCCTAGCCGGTATCCCGGCAGACGAGCCGCTTCCCGCTGACGTGGAGGAGCTTACCGATGTGCAGCTCAACCGCAAGGTGTATGAGATGACGCGCGTCTGCCCCATTCCGCCGCAGCTCGATGAACTTGACGATAAGGCAATCCGTTTCACGACAGTGATCGACGGAGACGTGACGGCAATCGAAGACGCGGTTACCGATTTCATAGGATAAACACGAGCGTATGAAGGGCTAACCGTTCGCCACCGCAAATAGCCTTTGCTCAGCTTAATCTTGAAATCCGATAAAAATCTTGTTATCCATGTAGATAGCGTTAAAGGTATTTATCGGGCAACTCATCAGTGCGAATCTACAGGACAGCTTACCGAGAGGATTCATCATGGCCGATAAGAAAAATCTGCACGCACAAGTCAAACTCATGGTTAGTGCTACCGAGGATCGCAAAGGTCCGACATTTGGAAAAGGCGCAGCGACTCTTCTCCACGGAATCGAAGAGAATGGCTCGTTGAACAAGACGGCCAAGAATCTCCACATGGCATACAGCAAGGCGTGGAGCATGATCAAGAAAGTCGAGGAAGGTCTCGGCTTCCAGCTCATCGAGCGATATGGTGCCCGTGGCTCCAAGCTCACCGAAGACGGCGAGGAATTCCTCAGGCTCTACGACATCTACGACAAGAAGGTCGAGGCATACGCCGACAAGGTCTTCCGCGAAACCTTCAAGGACTTCTAGAATAACGTGCCTGGCACCTTGTCTCAAAAGGTAGCCAAAAGGCATCGATTGTCGATGATTTGAGACAGCGTGCCAG
>USOR01000170.1 GCA_900556425.1 uncultured Coriobacteriaceae bacterium | reverse complement strand
CCACGATGCCCGCCGAGAAGGCCGCCGAGATCTGCCAGGTTCCCGTCGAGAAGATCTACGCCGCCGCGCGCATGTACGCGAAGGCCAAGCCAGCCGCCATCATGTGGGGTCTCGCCGTCGACCAGAAGACCGATGGTATGCAGAACAGCCAGTGCATCATCGCGCTGCAGGCCATCACCGGCAACTTCGACCGCCCGGGTGGTCAGCTCGTTCCCGGCGCCGATGCCGGCCACAACGAGCTCGGCTTTGGCTACAAGGAATGCATCCCCGACGAGCTCTTCCAGAAGATGATCGGCATGGATCAGTACCCCGCGTACTGCAACATGATCCTCAACTCGCAGGTTGACCTCATGCTCGAGGCCCTCGAGACCGACAAGCCGTATCCCATCCGCATGGGCTTCTACATGGCCTCCAACCCGCTGTCGAACACCTCGATGGAGCCCAAGCGCTGGCATGATGCCCTGTGCAAGTCCCTCGAGTTCTGCATCGGCATCGACCTGTTCATGAACGCCTCCATCCAGGCGACCTGCGACATCTTCCTGCCCATCGCCACCATCGCCGAGCGCGAGGGTACCGTCTTCACGCACTATGCGCCCTGCACGGTTACCGCCGGCTTCATGCACAAGGCCGTCGACTGCGGTGGCCTGCCCTCCGACATGGAGCTCGCCTATCGCCTGGGCAAGTACCTGCATCCGGAGCGCTTCTCCAAGTGGGCCAACGAGCACGAGCTCGTCGAGGCCTTCCGTCTGGGTGTCGAGAACCACGGCGAGACCTTCGACGAGGTTTCCAAGTGCGTCGTCGCCCAGGTGCCCATCGAGTACTACAAGTACGAGAAGGGCCTGCTGCGCCAGGACGGCCAGGTTGGCTTTGCCACCCCGACCGGTCGCGTCGAGCTGTGGTCGACCGCGTACAACCAGTTTGGCGAGGATCCGCTGCCGTACTACATCGAGCCGGAGTTCAGCCCAGTCAGCAAGCCGGAGCTCATGGACGAGTACCCGCTCATCCTCACGACCGGCGCCCGTACCACGGCGTTCTTCCACTCCGAGAACCGCCAGATTCCCTACACGCGCGAGCTCAATCCCGACCCGCTGCTCGAGATCAATCCCAAGACCGCGCAGGAGAAGGGCATCGCCGATGGCCAGTGGGTGCGCGTCTGGAACATGTTTGGCGAGGCTCTCATGAAGGCCAAGGTCTCCGAGGCCGTGGACGAGAAGACCGTGCATGGACAGCACGGCTGGTGGTTCCCCGAGGAGGACGGCAGCGAGCCGAACCTCTACGGCACCTTCCGCTCGCAGATCAACAACCTGTGCCCCAACGGCCGCATGGGCAAGCTGGGATTCGGCGCTCCCAACAAGTGCCTGATCTGTAATGTCGAGCCCGTGAGCGAGTCGTATGACACCGACATGAATCTCATCTGGGAAAAATTCGGAAAGCTGGTGTAAATCATGACTCAATACGGATTGCTTATCGATTACGAATTCTGCACGGGATGCCAGAGCTGCGAGGTCAGCTGCAAGGAGGAGCATGACTTCCCCGTCGGCAAGTGGGGCATCCGCGTCCTGGACGACGGCCCCTGGCAGAAGGACGATTCCAAGGACATCGGGAATTGCTACAACTGGAACAAGATTCCCACTCCCACTGACCTGTGCGACCTGTGCATCGACCGTCTGCGCGATGGACGCGAGCCCGTGTGCATGCACAACTGCCTGGCCGATGTCATTCGCTTTGGCACCATCGACGAAATGGCCGAGGAGCTCAAGCGCAAGCCCAAGCAGGTGCTCTGGACTCCCTGCGACATCAGTCTCTAGTTTCATCAGTATCGCAAGCCCGAATGGTGCGTCTCTTGACGAGGCGCACCATTCGCCACGCGTAAACTATCCGAGGAGGAAGCCATGTCCATGCGCAGGAATTCCAACGGAGCATTGACCACGATGAACGTCATCGGCATCTTGGCACTGTTCTGCACCATGAGCGAGTTCGCCATTCTGACGCCATCCATCGCAGCCTTCTCGCATCATTTTGCCGATACCGACATCACCACCATCATGCTCGCAAACAGCATCACCGGCATCGTGTCGGTACCGGTGAGCGTCGCATCCGGCGCCTTGCTCCCGAAGATCGGCTTCAAGCCCGCGGCTATCGCGGGCATCCTCATCATGACCGTGGGTGGCGCATACCCCTTCCTCATGCCCGATATCACCGACTACAACCTCATCATCTTCTCGCGCGTTATCGTCGGCATTGGCCTGGGCATCATGTTTCCCGTAGGCAACGCGAGCATCATCGCGTTGTGCGAGGGCGAGCAACGTTCACGCCTGCTTGGCCTGGGAATCACCATCCAGTTCGTCTTCAACATCATCTACACGACAGTCGCGGGCTACCTCACCGAGATTGGCTGGAACTACTCGTTCTTGGCCTACCTGATCGGCTTCGTACCCATGGTCATCGCGTTGCTGTGGATGCCCGAAGCCAAGGATGTCGTTCGCGCCAAGCTCGCGGGCCAGGTCAAGACGAAGGGAGTCGCAAAGCCGAAGATTCCGCGTTCCATCGCGGGGTATGCGCTTTTTGCGCTGGCGGCGTGGACCTGCGTCGTGACGGTGCAGGTGGTGACCTCCTCGGTACTTGACTGGCGCGGACTTGCCGGACCGGGCGAGGCGGCGCTTGTCATCAACTGTTGCGGCATCGGGACCATCCTGTGCGGCCTGCTCTTCCCCTATCTCGTCCGCTGGTTCAAGGCGCGCCTGTTCGGGATCTCGGCCGCGTTCATCGTGATAGGACTCATCCCCTGCCTGCTGGCACCATCGTCCATCGTCTATGCCCTGGGCGTCTTCATCTTGGGGTTTGCCGGATCCGCGTTCTTCACCGCCGCGCAAAACGCGACAGGCAACGTCACGCCTCCCGAGCGCGTGCCCTTCGTGAGCGGCATCATGACGTCGATGATGAACCTTGGGCCGTTCTTGGCGCCCTATGTGTTCAGCTGCTCGATGCTCCTGCTTCCCGCCATGGGCTTCGATGCCGTGTTCCCGGTTCTCATCGTCATCGCCCTGGTGGTGTGTGTCATCGGCCTTGTTCACCCCATGCGCGCCCTCATGATGCGCAAGCCCGAATAGGTTGGGTGCGATATGCCACGTTGCTTCGCGTGCATCCATTGCGGAAAATGCGGGCCGCCAAGCTCGGATGCCAAAGTCCGCCCCATCGGATACTGCATCTTTTGCGGCACGCAAAACGATGCGAGCGACGTCAATTGCAAGACATGCGGCAAGCGCCTGCCGCTGCCTCCCGGCAACGTGGACGTCACGAACGGTTGATGCTCTTCGTCAGATGCTCACCGTCAGGCCGTCCATGAGGTCGTTCACGGTCTTCATGG
>USOR01000169.1 GCA_900556425.1 uncultured Coriobacteriaceae bacterium | reverse complement strand
AACCCGGTCTACCGCCTCTACAACCCCAACGCCGGCGACCACCACTACACCACCTCCGACGCCGAACGCGCCCACCTCATCTCCGTGGGCTGGAACGACGAGGGAATCGGCTGGTACTCCGACGGCGAGGACGGCGTCGCCGTGCTGCGCCAGTACAACCCCAACGCCATCGCCGGCGCGCATAACTTCACGACCTCCTGGGTCGAGAACGACCACCTGGTCGGCGTCGGGTGGAACCACGAGGGCCTGGCCTGGTACGCGACCGACGGCCCCAGCCTGGAGATCAACGCTCAGTGGCTCATCACGAACGCCTGGGGAAGCCTCGAGCGCTACTGGATCGGCGCTGACGGCAACATCGTCAAGGGCCGCCTCATCGACCCCGACGAGGGAACCGGCTACCACGCCTACGCCACAAACGACGGCGCCATCGTGCGCGGCAAGTACTATGCTCCCGAACTCGACTGTGTCTATGTCGCCGACCAGGAAGGACGTCTCGTTTCCAAACCCGATGGCCAGGACGGTTGGTACGTCACCGATTCCATCGATGGCGGCATGCAGCGTTACTATTACCTCGCCGACCTTCATGCCATGAACGCCGGTTTCTTTACGGTTGATGGTGTGAATTACTACGGTCTTGCTGCCGAGGGCTACGTGCTTCGCGGCAAATACAGCTGGGGTGGCATCGTCTTGCTCGGCAATCTCGAAAGCGGCGAGCTTGCGACGGGCCAGGGCTGGCTTGTTACCGATATCTACGATGGCGGCACCCAGCGCTACTGGCTCATTGCCACGTGGGAGAACTCGCCCTACTCCGGCGCTCAGACGGGCCTGATCTACGTCGATGGTGGCAAGTACTATGGTGACCCCAAGCAGGGTTACATTGACCGCAATAAATACGTCTATGCTGATCGCTGGTATAAGGCCAATAACGATGGCTGGCTCACCGAGAGCGAGTCTCCCGAGGAAGGCGATATGATGCTGCGTGCCCAGGGCATGCGCAGCCCGACGGACTTCCTCATCCTCGTCGATACGGACAAGTGCCGCGTGGGCATCTTCAGGGGTGGCAACGATAATTGGAACCTCGATAGGTTCGAGCCCTGCGTTTGCGGTGCTCCGTGGTCCCCGACCATCACGGGCACCTACTCTACGGGCTATCACCTGCCCGTGTTGCCGGATTGGTCGAATGCCCTGTACTGCACCAATATCACGGGTGGCTACTTCTTCCACAGCGTTCTGAGTTCCACCGACGAGCTTGGCCAGCATCTCTCCCATGGCTGCATTCGCCTCGACTGGCCGTTTGCCCAGTACATGCAGACGGTTCCCTACGGATCGACGGTGCATTTGTACTAGCGCGATATGCGTGTTTGAATAGGCATCGTGTGCGGGCACCTCTCATTTGGGAGGTGCCCGTTTGTATTTGCCGTGCGTGTCTTATAATGATTCGACATATCTCGAATCCAAGCGGAGGAGTACATCACATGAAGGGCATCATTCTGGCGGGCGGTAGCGGAACACGCCTGTATCCGCTCACCCTCGTTACGAGCAAGCAGCTTCTGCCAATTTATGACAAGCCAATGATTTACTATCCGCTTGCCACGCTCATGATGGCAGGCATCCGTGACATACTCATCATCTCGACACCTGCGGATCTTCCCAATTTCGAGCGCCTCTTGGGTGACGGGAGTCAGCTTGGAATCAAGCTTTCCTACAAGGTGCAGCCCTCGCCCGATGGCCTTGCCCAGGCATTCATCATCGGCGAGGAGTTCTGTGCGGGGGAGCCCTGTGCCCTCGTCCTCGGCGATAACATTTTCTACGGCAATGGCTTTCGCGATCAGCTCAGGCGCGCCGTTGAGCGTGCCGAGAACGGCAAGGGCTCCACGGTCTTTGGTTACTACGTCGATGACCCCGAACGCTTTGGCGTCGTGGAATTCGATGAGAACTACAACGCAATCTCCATCGAGGAGAAGCCGGAGCATCCCAAGAGCAACTATGCGGTCACGGGTCTCTACTTCTACGACGAGCGTGTGTGTGAGCTTGCCAAGCGAGTCAAGCCTTCTGCGCGCGGAGAGCTCGAGATTACCGATCTCAACGAGATGTATCTCAATGATGGCTCGCTCAATGTCGAAGTGCTCGGCCGGGGCTATGCCTGGCTCGACACGGGTACGATGGAGTCGCTTTTCGAGGCGACGAACTTCGTGCGTACGGTCGAGCAAGCCCAGGGCATTCCGGTGAGCGTGGTCGAGGAAATTGCCTATGGCAACGGCTGGATCGACCGCGAGCAGCTCATCGAGGCGGCAACCAAGTACGGCAAAAGCAATTACGGCAAGTACCTCAAAAGCGTGAGCGAAAACAAGTTCTATGCAAAGGGCGGTAAGTAGCAGATGAAGATTCTGATCACGGGCGAGCATGGCCAGCTCGGAAACGAACTGAGGCGCTGCCTGACTACGATGGAGGCCGAGATCGGTCCCATTCCCGAAGAGTACAGAGACGCCGAGGTCGACTATATCGATTACCAGGTGCTCGACATCAGCGATGCCGATGCCGTTGATGCTTGGTACGCCGAGCATGGCCCCTATGATCTCACCATCAACTGTGCGGCAATCACCAATGTGGATGGCTGCGAGCAAAACGAAGCAGCTGCCCTGCACGTCAACGCGATGGGAGCCGAGAACATCGCCCGTGTCGCACAAGCATGTGGTGGCAAGGTCGTTCATATTTCTACCGATTACGTCTTTCCCGGTACCAATCCCGTACCGCGTGTCGAGACCGATGCTGTTGCACCCATTTCCGCCTACGGACGGACCAAATGGGAGGGCGAAGTGCTCACCCGGGCCGCATGCGAGAAGAGCTTCATCGTGCGCACGGCATGGCTCTATGGCTACATCGGCAAGAACTTCGTGAAGACGATGCTGCGTCTTGCACGCGAGAACGGCAAGATTTCTGTGGTTAACGACCAGATGGGCAACCCGACAAGCGCCAACGATCTTGCCTACGAGATTCTCAAGATCGCGACGACCGATGATTATGGCACGTATCACTGTACCAATAATGGTACATGCAGTTGGTTCGACTTCGCTTGCGCCATCGTGGACGCGGCTGGCATAGACTGCGAGAAGGAGGGGCTGAGCTCCGCCGAGTACAAGAAACGCTTTCCGCAGAGCGCCGATCGTCCGGCTTATTCGAGTCTCGATAACGCGCATCTTGCAGCGACTGTTGGCGACGAGATGCGTCCTTGGCAAGAGGCGCTTGCGACGTACATGGACAGATTTGAGGAACTGGCGGATTAAAGAGAGGGGGACGTTTTGCGATGCCCGATGAGCAGAAGGACTAAAATCGCGAAGCGGTCTTGCGAGGACTGTTTGAGCGCGCTGT
>USOR01000168.1 GCA_900556425.1 uncultured Coriobacteriaceae bacterium | reverse complement strand
CCCCCGCCACGAGAGTGACGGCACCGACGCCCTTCGTTACTGCTGATAATACCTTTGATGCCTTCATGGGACTAACCTTTCGTATGTGGATTATCGGGCATCATCCATGGTGATGTTCGGAGCTTACGGTTGCCATCGAAGCGGCTTACCCGTCACTTACGAATTCGTAAGGGTGAGAAGTTAGCAGCACGGCTTTCGTCACAGTGACAGGCGCATGCGACGGCGGTCGTGGGGGAACTTGATTTGCACGCGTGTGCCGATGCTCTCTTCGCTTGCGAGCAGGACGTCAAGCCCCATCTGCGCGCACATGCGGGCGACGAGGAAGAGCCCCATGCCGGTCGCCGAGCCATGGGCACGACCCACCTCCCCCGTGAAGCCGCGGTCGAAGACGCGTGGCACGTCGGCTGCGGGGATGCCGCAGCCATCATCGCGTAACTCGAGGACTGTGCAGGCGTGCGGCCCCTCGTTTCCCTCCTCATATGTCGTAAACGTGATGGTCGAGGCATCGTACTTGGC
This sequence comes from uncultured Coriobacteriaceae bacterium, assembly GCA_900556425.1. Lineage (GTDB taxonomy): Bacteria > Actinomycetota > Coriobacteriia > Coriobacteriales > QAMH01 > QAMH01. Next base: position 2,858 of record USOR01000168.1, on the reverse strand, counting down.
GGCATTCGTTATGAGCTGGTTGAGAATGAACGCAAGCCAGGTTCTATCGGCCATCACCGTTACCTGCGGGTCAACTTGCATATTGAGGGTGACGCCGCACGACGCGAGGTAGCACATGTTCGACTTGCAGGCTTCGCCCACTGCATCGGCGAGCCTGACTTCGCGAATGAGGTAATCGTTTACGAGCGTATCGGATCGGGCGGCGAAAAGCGCCTGCTCGACGAGGCCTTCGATGCGCTCAAGCTCAATCTTGAGTTTGGCGACATCGGGCCCGTGCATCCTGTCCAACACGAGTTTTGCCGCGGCAAGGGGCGTCTTCACCTCGTGCACCCAGAGCTCCGTGTATTGCGCGCGATCGTGGTTCTGCGTCCTGAGCTCGCCCAGCTCATCCTTGTTGAGCTGGGTGAGCGCGAGCATCGCGTCAAGGGCCAGCCGGCCTTCGGAAAAGCTTGGTTCATCGACGAGGCCGCCGATGTAGCGTGTTCGGTCGAGCGTCTCGATTGCGGTTTCGACGTCCTTCCAGAAACTCGCGCGACGGCGATATTCGAGCACGAGTGCGAGAACGACGCATGCGGCAAGTGTCGAGTCGATGAGGACGATTGCATCGATGGTGACGCCAAGGATGACGAGCAGGAAGGTGATGAAGGCGATGACGAGTAACGCAATCGCTACGACCGCTATCTTGTCACGCAAGAACGTTCCTGCCGTGAACCGTGCTATGTCATGTGACTTCATGGCCTGATTATTTCATGATGACGTATCCAAGTGAACGACGTGTTTGCAGAAACTCGCTGGGGATGTCGATGCTTGCGAGTGTCTTTCGTAGGCGATTGATGTTGACCGTGAGCGTGTTGTCATCGACGAAGGCGTCAGACTCCCAAAGGTCGCACATGATCTCCTGGCGAGAGATGATGACGCCCGCATTGCGCATGAGCAGGGCGAGGATGCGCTGCTCGTTTCTCGTGAGCTCGGCTGCCTTGCCCTGATAGCGCACCTCGGACGTACCGAGGTCGAGCGTGACGCCGGCATGCGAGATGGCACTCGTCTCGGCCGCAGCCGAGCTGGAACGCTTGATGAGCGATGCGACGCGAGCAAGCAGCACGGCCGGCCGATAGGGCTTGGCGATGAAGTCATGGGCACCCAGGTTAAGCGACATGACCTCGGTGAACTCATCGCTCTTTGCCGTGAGGATGATGATGGGCATCTCGGCTTCTCTGCGAATGTCGCGGCAGATCGATTGTCCATCGGCGCCCGGCAAGCCCAGGTCCAGGATGACGCAATCGGGATTAGCGGCGACGATGTCGATTGCCGCGCGGGAGAAATCCGAACATGCGCGTGTTTCGTAGCCGTTGAGTTCGAGTAGGCGCGCGAGCTCGTCACGCAAGGTGATGTCGTCTTCGACGATGTACACGGTGGGCATGGTCATGCTCCGTTCGCTTGGGTCGTACCGTCATTGTAGTCGCATATATCCGAGCAAAACGTCGTGGCACGCTTTCTTACGTAGATGTAAGAAACGTAACTTTATGAGAAAGCTCGAATAGTCTGAGCGAAAAATAACCCGCATGGGCGTATCATGGAAACAACGCGAGAGGAGGGCAACATGCACCACAAGATTGACAAGGTTGAGCTTCTCAAGCATCTTGCCTTCATCGTCTGCGTCGGCATCATCTCGGCCTGCGTTTCGATTATCTTGTGCCTGTGCGTCAACTTTGCCTATCACATCAACCAGACCTATGCCTGGACGCTCTTTCTCCTGCCGCTTCTCGGCGTTCTTTCGCTTGCCCTCTACAAGGCACTCAAGCTTCCCTACGATTACTCGACCGATACCCTTGTCGACCAGATGCGTGAAAACGACGTGGTCTCGCCTACACTTGCGCCGGGCATCATCATCGGCACCTGTCTCACCATCCTGGGTGGCGGTGCCGTCGGCAAGGAGTCGAGCGCCTTTCAGGCGGGCGCTTCGGTGAGCGAGACGCTCGGGCGGGCGTTCAAGCTCAAGAACTGCTTCGTCGACAAGCAGGACAGGGAGCTATACGGATACGCGGCGCTCATGGGTATGAGCGCGACGTTCTCGGCTCTGTTCTTCGCACCGTTGGGTGCCGTGTTCATGGTGCTCGAGCTCACGCGCTTCAGGAATCTGAGCCTTCCGCGATTCATTGCGATGATCGTCTCCGCCTTCATCGCCGCCTCCATCGCATATCCCTTTGGCATCGGTGACATCATTCCGCACGTCGCCATCTTGGACATTACCCCCGAGCTCGCGTTCTACACTGGCATCGTCGGCATAGTCTGCGGCATTCTTGGTGGCGTTTTCGGTCGCGCCCTGCGCTTTACGCGCAAGCTTCTCAAGGGGCATTTCAACAAACCCTATGTCACGGTCATCGTCTCGAGTCTTGTTATCGTTTGCCTTGTCTATGCCTTTGGTCTCTATGATTTCGAAGGTTCGGGCATGAACTTGCTCAAGCATGCGCTTGCAGGATCGATCGGCACGTACGACTTTGCCATTAAGGCAGGTCTTGTCTTCATGGCGCTTGCCTTTGGCCTCAAAGGCGGCGAGATCATGCCCACGCTTGCCATTGGTGGTTTGACGGGCTGCTCGGTCGGTCAGCTCATCGGCATCGATGCCGCTTTCGCAAGCGCGCTGGGCGTCATTACCTTTTATGTGGGTATGTCGCGCTGCCCCATCGCCGGCTTTTTCCTCGGTTGCGAGGTTTTCGGCTGGAGCATAGCTCCCTTCCTGACCATTGGTGTCATCTGTGCTCTCGTGGGCAACCGGGATTATGGCTATTACGGGCATGGACTCCTTGCCGAGGCGCACAGGCAGGTTACCGCTCGCCATGCTGCGGCAGCCGCTGGCG
>USOR01000167.1 GCA_900556425.1 uncultured Coriobacteriaceae bacterium | reverse complement strand
CCTCGGCACGCTTTTCGGCGCTCGTGACGGCATGTGCCGAGGGAGTGGCGACAAGGCTTGCGAGACCGGCTATGCCACCGGCGATGGCGGCGCCGAGGAATGACCTGCGGTTCAATGATTCTTCCATGTTTTTCACCCAACGTTTCGATTGGTGATGTGCGTTTCTCTGTCGAGGTTCGTATTTAAACAGCAACTCATGGGCCTCACAAGGTTTCGGGACATTCCAGACAATTTCACCATGATTTACGATTGCGGAGGCGCTGACGCGAGTTTCCCACCCGCTTGTCATAGCATGAGGGGCATGCCGACGAAGCGCCGCGCTGTTGGTATAGAATGAAAGACGCAAAGAAGAATTGCCCCATCGCATGAACGTAGGTGAGAAGATGGATATTGCCAAGCTCCAGGATGCCGGTATCGATTACGAGGACGGACTTCGTCGCTGCGCCGGTAATGACACGCTCTACGAGCGCTTGCTTGGAATGTTTGCTCAGGATACCAACTACGCCGAGTCCCTCGAGGCTTTCGAGAAACAAGATTGGGACGGCCTCTTCTCGCATATGCACGAGATCAAGGGCATGAGCAGCAACCTCTCCATGACCGAGGTCTACGCGGATGCCGCAGAGATCGTCGCCTTGCTGCGTGCCCAGGATTACGATGCGATTGCTCCGGTTATCGACAGGCTCAGAAAGTCCTATGCCCTTGTGATCGAGGCCATCGGAGCCTAATTCGTCATGAAATCATCGCCCGTGCGGTTCGTGTTGGGACGGAGTGGCCGTGTACGATAAGACTATTCTTATTGCAGACAACTCGATAATCAATCGTATACAAATGGGTGGGATCCTCGCTTCCGAGTACAACATCCTCGAAGCGGACAATGGTCGCGATGCCCTCGACATCATGTGCGAACGCGGTGAGCAGGGCATTGACGCCGTGCTGCTCGATTTGCACATGCCCGGACAGACCGGCTTCGACGTGCTCGCCGAGAAGCAGGCGAATCCCGCCATTGCGGATATTCCCGTTATCGTCATCACGGCAGATAGCGTGACCGCCGCCGAGATACACGCGCTTGATGCCGGTGCCTCGGACTTCCTCACCAAGCCCATCGAACCCGAAATCATGCGGCGCCGCATTCACCTTGTCATCAACGCGCGCGAGCTCGAGGAGCAACGGGTGCGCGTGCGCATGCTCGAGGAAGCGGCCTGGATTACCGATCATGACGACCTGACGGGCCTCTACACGCGAAAGGCCTTCCTGCGGGAGATGCAGGACATGATCGCCGTTCATTCGGAGAAGAAGTATCTGCTCGTCGTCTGGGATTTCGAGAACTTCAAGACCTTCAACGAGCTATTCGGCACCGCTTTGGGCGATAGGATGCTTATTGCGGCTGCGCATTGCATGAACAGGCTCTTTGCCGATGGTGGCGTCTATGGACGTCTGGGAAACGACAACTTCGCCTTTTGCCTCGAAGAGGGCGAAGCCGATGTCGAAGACATCGTCGAAAGCATCGCCGATGAAATCAGCTCCCTCCTCGCGCAGAGCAACATCGACTTCACGCCCTCGCTCGTTGCCGGCGTCAATCGCATCGAGGATAACGGCGTCGAGGCCAGCGTCATGCTCGATCATGCCATGATGGCGCGCGACACGGTCAAAAGGGACTATGATCGTCATATCGCCTACTACAATTCCGAGCTCACCGAGCGCATGCTCGAGGAGCAGGACATTCTCAACAATATGGAACACGCGCTCGAGAACGGCGAGTTCCATGTCCAGCTTCAGCCCGTCTACGATGTCGCGACAAATCTTCCCGTCAGTGCCGAAGCTCTCGTGCGTTGGCATCGTCCGGGGCATGGCATCGTCTCGCCTGGCATTTTCGTCCCGCTTTTCGAGGAGAACGGCTTCATTTCGAAGATGGACCACAACATCTGGGAGCAGGTCTGCCAGATTCTCGCGAGCCGTCGGGATAGGGGGCTTCCCGAGATTCCCATTTCGGTGAATCTCTCCAGGCGCAGCATCTTCAACGCGTCGCTCTTCGATGAGATCGTCGCCCTTGTCGAGAAATACGACGTTGACCCGAAGCTGTTTCGCATCGAGGTCACGGAGTCGTCGTATACCGAGACCGTTGACCTGATCATCTCGATGGTCAAACGGCTGCAAGATTACGGTTTCACCGTCCTCATGGACGATTTCGGCAGTGGGTACTCGTCGTTTAACGCCTTCAGTGACATTCCCGTCAACATACTCAAGGCTGATATGGTCTTCATGCAAAACCTCGAGCGCAATTCACGCGTTGCGAGCATATTCACTTCCATCGTGAACATGGCCCATGGTCTTGGGATTCCCGTCATCGCAGAGGGCGTGGAGACAGAAGAGCAATACGACTTCCTTCGTTCCGTTGGATGCGACTATGCCCAGGGATACTTCTGCGCTCGTCCCATGGACCCCGAGACCTTCGAGAACCATGTCAACGAGCGGCTTTCGTGAGTTTGCCGCCGAGCGCACAACAGCATAGCTTCCCTTTGCGGAAGAGAGCGTAGAGCGCCGTTTTGGCGTAGTTCCAAAAAATGATGCGTCAATCGGAATTTTTTCTTGCATACCCCTCATGAAGGTGTATAAAAGTGACCATTACATTCAGAAAGGGAGGAACGCCATGAATCCGAACATCAAGGAAATAAGCAACCGGATTCGCTCGATGCGCGAGGATCTCGATCTGTCGCTCCAGGAGATGGCCGAGGCCACGGGGCGCACGGTTGCCGAGTACGCGGCGCAGGAGTCCGGCGAGGAGGACCTTTCCTTCACCTTCCTATACAAGTGCGCGAACATCTTCGGCGTTGACGTCATCGAGCTGCTCACCGGCGAATCCCCGCATCTGCGCGGCTATTCGCTCGTACGTGCCGGCGAGGGTCTCTCGATCAAGCGTCATGCCGGGTTCGAGTACCTGCACAAGGCACCACATCTCGGCAACAAGCTTGCCGAGCCCTTCCTCGTCACGATTCCCTACGTCGAGGAGGACCAGGACAAGCCCATTCACCTTTCCTATCATAAGGGGCAGGAGCTAGATTACATTATCTCGGGCCACCTTCGGTTTTCGTATGAGGGTCATACCGAAGATTGCGGCCCAGGTGACGTACTCATGTACGACTCGGCGCGAGGTCACGGACTTCTCGCCCTCGATGGCGAGCCGGTCGTACTCTTGGCTGTAGTAATAGAGCCATCTGACAAACAGGTAATCTAGCATTATGAGAAGGAACCATGAGAAACATAAACCTACGCTACGTAGAGGAGACCTACGCAAAAGATAAGACCCTCCAGTCTTTTTCGCTTCACTATCCCGATACCTTCAACTTCGGCTATGACATCGTCGATGACATAGCCGTGAATGACC
>USOR01000166.1 GCA_900556425.1 uncultured Coriobacteriaceae bacterium | reverse complement strand
CGCCCAGAAATCGCATTGAGCGCATATGCTGCATCCTCGACGCTACGAGCAAAGGGGCCAACCTGATCAAGCGAGCTGCCAAAGGCAACCACGCCATAGCGACTGACCACGCCATAGCTCGGCTTGAGGGCGACCGTGCCACAGAAGCTTCCCGGTTGGCGGATGGATCCGCCCGTATCGCTACCGAGCGATAACGTCGCCATGCCTGCGGCAACGGCAGCCGCAGAACCACCCGAAGATCCGCCAGGCACGCGTTCGAGGTCCCAAGGGTTGCTCGTCGTGCCGAAGTACGAGGTCTCGGTCGAGGAGCCAAACGCGAATTCGTCCATATTCGTCTTGCCCAGACAGATACCGCCTGCGTCGAGTGCTTTGGCGACGCAGGTTGACGTGAACGGGCTCACGTAGGTTTCGAGCATATGTGAGGCGCAGGTCGTGTGCGTGCCAACGAGGTTCATGTTGTCCTTGAAGGCGATGGGGACGCCAGCGAGGATGCCGATGGGTTCACGGGCGGCGATAGCCGCATCGACGGCATCGGCTTGCTCGTAGGCAAGATCGGGGGTGAGCTCGAGAAACGCATGAACCTTCGAGTCAAGCGCATCAATCATGTCGAAGGCAGATGTCGTGAGCTCGCGGGCGCTGAACTGGGCATTCAACAGGCCCTCGTGGATTTCGCGAACGCTCAGCTGAGGATAATTCTGCATCAGCGATCGCCTCCCTCGCCAAGAATGGAGGGAATCTCGAAGCACCCCTCGCTCGTGGAGTCGCTATTCGACAGCGCGACCTCACGCTCGAAGGACTCCCCCACTTCGTCTTCACGCATGACGTTTGAGAGGCTGCCGATGGGATGGAAGGTCGGCTCGACGCCCTCGAGCTCGTACTCGGTAATGGGCTTGAGCGTCTCGATGATGTTGTTGAGATCGACCGTCATCGTGGATAGCTCGTCATCCGTGAGGCCGATGCGCGCATACTCGGCGATGTCGCGCACATCCTGTTCGGTCAGAGTCACCTTAGTCCTCCTCGATGCGAATCATGGTACCGATCTGAGCAACGCATGACAGAGCCTCGACTTCCTTGAGGGCTTCCTCGAAGTGCGCCTCGTTGGCCGTATGCGTCATGAAAATGAGCTCTGCGGTGCCGTCACCATGCGTCGTGGGTTGCACCATGCTGCGAATGGAGACGTCGTACTGGCTGAAGATCTCGCTGATGGCAGCAAGCACGCCGGGCTCGTCCTTCACGAGCAGGCGCAGATAGTACTTGGTCTCGAGCTTGCCGATGCCGCGCAAGGGCAGGTTGTCGGTACAGGTGCACCCGACGATGGGCTTGACATCGTTGGCGACGTGACGCGCGACCTCGATGGCATCGCCCATGACGGCCGATGCGGCAGGACCTGCGCCCGCACCCTCACCGAAGAACATGCAGTCACCCACGGCATCGCCCGTGACGTAGATGGCGTTATAGACGCCGTTGACATTGGCAAGTTGATGGTCCGTGGAAATCATGGCCGGATGGACGCGGACGTCAATCTCGCCATCGATCTTGTGGGCGATGGCGAGGAGCTTGATGGTGTAGCCCATATCCTCCGCATGCCTGAAATCCACGGGCTCGATGGAGCGAATGCCCTGCGTGAAGACGTCATCGAGCGTCACGCGGGAGTTGAAGGCGATGGAGGCGAGAATCGCGATCTTCGCGGCAGCGTCATAGCCGTCGACGTCGGCCGTCGGATCGGCCTCGGCATAACCAAGTTCCTGTGCGCGTTTGAGCACCGTATCGTAATCGAGGCCCTGCTCCATCTCGGTGAGCATGTAGTTGGTCGTGCCATTGACAATGCCAAGGACGGTATTGATCTCGTTGCTGATGAGAGAATGCTTGAGGGGCTGGATGATGGGGATGCCACCACCTACGGACGCCTCGAATGCGACTTCGACGCCATGCTCGTCGGCGGTGTGGAAGATTTCCGCACCGCGCGTCGCCATGAGGGCCTTGTTGGCGGTGATCACGTTTTTTCCCGCGCGCAGGGCATCAAGCACGACGTCAGCTGCCATGCCCGTCCCGCCAATGAGCTCGATGACAATGTCGATATCTGGATCATTGACGATATCCTTATATGAGTCGACGATTGCATCATCGGAAATGCCAAGGGCTTCGAGCTTGGAGCGCGTGCGTGTCGTTGCCTTGGCAATCACCATGTCGACGCCCGCATGTCTCATGAAATCATCGTGGTGCTTTTGCAATATGCGAATGAATCCGCCACCGACGGTTCCGCATCCCACCAGACCGAGCTTCACTTGCTTCATGCATATCTCCTTTTGAAAATGCCTACGCATTCGAGCATACGTCACGTGCGAGCAGATCGTCATAGGTCTCACGGCGCACGACCTCGCGAGCTACGCCATCATGGACGAAGACGATGCCGGGACGCACCTGCTTGTTATAGTTGCTCGCCATCTCGTTGCAATACGCGCCGGTGCCGAGTACGCAGATATGATCGCCGGCCTCGCACGCCTGCAGGGGGGCGTTCTTCACGACGACGTCACCCGACTCGCAATGCTTGCCGACGATGTCACAGATGACATCACGGGGTTTGTCAGCACGCTCGACGACGAATGCCTCGTACTTCGACCCATAGAGCGCCGTGCGGATGTTATCCGTCATACCACCATCGATGGCAACGTAGGTGCAGATGCCGGGAACCGTCTTGACCGATCCGACGGTGTAGAGCGTGATGCCCGCGTTCGCGACGATGGAGCGGCCAGGCTCCACGAAAATGTGCGGATATGGGTAATCGTATTCGCTGCAATTGGCGTGGATGGCGCCCGTCGCAATCTGGGCGAATTGCGCAATGGTCGAGGGACGATCGTAGATGGTATAGGGAATGCCCAGACCGCCGCCCATATCGAAGACCTGAGCGACGAAGTCATGCGCTTGACGCATGTCGTTCATAAAGCCGAACATGGTGTTAATGGCCTCGACATAGGAGGTGAGCTCGAAGATTTGCGAGCCGATGTGACAGTGGAACCCAGCAACCTCGACTCCGGGCAGCGTCAGCGCATAGACAAGGGCTTCCTCGGCCGCACCGTTGCGAATGTTGAAACCGAACTTGGAATCCTCGTTGGCCGTCTGGATATACGCATGCGTGTCAGCCTCGATACCGGGACAGACGCGAATGATGATGCGCTGGGTGACATCCTGCGCGCTCGCATAGGTCGAGATGCGCTCGATCTCCTCATGCGTATCGACCACGAAGCACGCGACGCCGGCATCGATGTACTCCTCGATCTCGCGTTGGGACTTGTTGTTGCCCTGGGCGAAGACATGCTCCATCGGAAATCCCGCCGCCTTGGCGATGGCAAGCTCTCCACCACTGGCCACGTCGATATAGCAATCCTCCTCG
>USOR01000165.1 GCA_900556425.1 uncultured Coriobacteriaceae bacterium | reverse complement strand
ACAGACCTCCGCCGGCCATTCGTCCGCGCCGTCGTCCGGCATCGCAATGCCGAGAACGCCCATGAGGTCTTCGATGGCATCCGCACTCAGGAGCGCCGCCTCGCGAGCGGCGGCATCCATATGGTCGTGCTGCTCGAGGAAGCGGTTGCACTCGTTGGCAAACGAGAAGATCGCGGCCAGGCCGCCTGCCGTATTGAAGTCATCGTCCATGGCCTCGACGAAATCGGCCTTCATGGCCTCGCGTGCCTCATCGAAGCCCGCGCAGTCAACTTGATCGCCCTCGGCAGCGTTCTCGGCCGCCCAGCGCAGATTGCGCACCGTCGTGCACAGATGCCCGTACGAGGTATCAGCCTCGGCAAGGCGTGCGTCGGAAAAATCGAGCGGCGAGCGATAGTGCGTCTGCAGCATGAGCAGGCGCAGCGCATTGGGGTTGCAGGTGTCGAGCACGTCCTTGAGCAGCAGGAAGTTTCCCAGGCTCTTCGACATCTTCTCGGAGTTGATGCGCAACATGCCCGAATGCATCCAGTAGCGCACGAAGTTCTCGTCGTATGCCGCCTCGGTCTGCGCCTTCTCGTTCTCGTGATGCGGAAAGACGAGGTCGGAGCCGCCGCCGTGGATATCGAGCGGCACGCCGAGGTACTTCTGCGACATGGCCGAGCATTCCAGATGCCAGCCCGGGCGACCCTCGCCCCAGGGAGAGGTCCAATGCGGCTCACCTGGCTTGGCCGCCTTCCACAGCGCGAAGTCGAGCGGATCGCGCTTGCGCTCGTCCACGTCAACGCGGGCACCGCTCTGCAAGTCGTCGATGTTGCGACCGGAAAGCTCACCGTATTTGGAGAACGAGCGCACCGAGAAGTACACGTCGCCATCGACCTCGTAGGCATGGCCACGGTCGATGAGACGCTGGACGAGCTCGATCATCTCGGGGATCTCCTGCGTAGCGCGCGGACGCACATCCGGATCATCGATACCAAAGGTGTGCATGTTGTCGATGAACGCATCGGTATAGAATGCGGCGATTTCTTCGGGCGTCTTGCCCTCCTCCTGCGCGCGCTTGATGATCTTGTCGTCGACATCGGTGATGTTCTGGACGAAGGCGACCTCGTAGCCGCGATACTTCAGGTACTTGCGCACCATGTCAAAGATGAGGAAGGTGCGCGCATTGCCGATATGGATGTAGTTGTAGACCGTGGGGCCGCATGCATACATCGCCACCTTGCCCGGCTCGTGCGTCGCGAGCTCCTCTTTGCGGCGGGTTGCGGTATTGTAGATTTGCATGGTCACTCCTCGGTACAGTCTTGCGTACGTCCGAACATATTAGCAGGAATGGCGCCTGGCGCATTCCGAAAGGCGGCGTTCGGAATGGGACAGGGGGACAGGTCATTTGTCCCACGAACCCCAGTGGGACAAATGACCTGTCCCCCTGTCCCATTCGCCCTGTCACCTAAAGAAAGCCAAATGGAACAAAATGACGATGATTTGAGACAGCGTGCCAGGCACGTTTGTCTCATTCGTGCGAGAGGAGGCAGACCGCCTGCGCAGATGCGCCCTCTCCCCTGCCCTCGTAACCCAGATGCTCGGTCGTGGTAGCCTTCACGCCCACGCTCTCGACGGGAATGCACAGGGCAGTTGCGATGTTCGCACGCATCTGCTCGCGATACGGAGACATCTTGGGCTCCTGGAGCATGACGACCGAATCGATATCCTCGATTGCATAGCCCTGTTCCCGTGCAAGCGCGCCCACATGCTCGAGCAATTTGATGGAGTCGGCATCCTTGTAGGCAGGATCGGTATCGGGAAAGAGCTTGCCGATATCACCCGCACGCATCGCCCCGACGATCGCATCCATGATGGCGTGCACGAGCACGTCGGCATCCGAATGGCCGTCAAGCCCCTTGTCGTACGGAATCTCGACGCCACCCAAAATGAGCTTGCGCCCATCGGCAAAGGCGTGCACGTCATAACCCAACCCGATTCGGTTCATGCGTGCCTCACTCCTCACGCTGGGCCACACGAGCGGACAAAGCGGCAACAACCGGGCCGACATCCTCGGGAACCGTGAGCTTGATATTGTCACGCGGGCCATTGAACATGGCGACACGACCACCGATGCGCTCGACAAGCGATGAGTCGTCCGTACCCAAAAAGCCGTCGAACATGGCTGTCTGGTAGGCGCGCCTGAAAATGTCCGCACGGAAAAGCTGGGGAGTTTGCGCCACCCAGAACATGCTGCGGTCGGGTGTGGCGGAAATCAGGCGGTCATTTACGATCTTGAGCGTGTCAACAGACGGATGGCCCACCACGATGCCATCGATATCGAGGTTGCCCTTAAGGTGATTGATGGCATGCGAGATGATTTCCGGCGTGATGAGCGGGCGGGCACCATCGTGCACGGCGATAATCTCGTATTCCTTCGTAAGCGACTCGAAGCCGTTCATAGCCGACTCCTGACGCTCCTCCCCGGAAGACGCAAATTCGATGGGCGTCACGAACGGATACGGATCGATGGCCTTGCGGCAGTACTCGGCCTGACGCTCCTCAGGGCACACGATGACGATGACACCGACATCGGGAACGGCATCGAAGGCCTCGGCCGACCACGTGAGCACCGGCTTACCGAGCACTTCGAACAGTTGCTTGCCACCGGGATTGCGGAAGCGCTCGCCCTCGCCGCCGGCGACGATAATGGCAGCTGTCGAGGGGTTCTTGGAGACATGACCGGCAAGCAAGCTACTCGCGTTCTCGAGCGTGTTGATCTGATGCACGTACAGGTCTACCTCGGCTGGCGTGAGGGCCGCCGAGACGGAAATCGGGTCGATACCCACTTCGACCAGGTCTTTCGTGTCGTCAGCCATGGTCCCTCCTCGCACGATGTTACGCATCTGGCGACTCGGCGCCCTGGAGCGCGATGAGTCGGTTTATCTCGTGATCAATAGATTCGCGGGCGTTTTGCAGAGCCAGTATCATGCTCTCGATCTGCGAAAACGACTTGAACGGCCTGCCCAACGTCTTGCTCTCACCACCGAAGTAGAGGTCGATGACGTTTCGACGCTGCGAGACGGTGATGGCGACGGTGTCGGTCTGCGCGCACATGCGCATGGCCGTGCGATGTCGCATGCCCGTTTCCTTGGTTTCGTACTCCATCGTGGGAGACAGGTGCACGTTGGCACGAACGATACGACGTGCGTGGGCGTCGAGCAGAATCGCACCGTCCATCTTCGAGAGCTCGAAGAGGCGGTTGGGGGTGAAGGCAACGTCGATTTCGAAGCCACCGTCGCTCAACGCGAGAACGGCGGCAAGATCGCCGATGCAGATGAGGGCGCCATTATCAGCGGAGAGAATCATATCGAGCGCGATGCGCAGGTCAGTACCAGGGGCGACCATCTCCATGACGTCGTCCATGCTCTGAATGACACCCAT
>USOR01000164.1 GCA_900556425.1 uncultured Coriobacteriaceae bacterium | reverse complement strand
CCATCGCCGAGGCGCAAGCACAGCGCGAAGCCGCCAAGATGCAGCGTGACAAGGAAAAGCACATCCGCCACGTGGCGTTGCTTTGCATGGCCGCCGAAGGCGTTCGCACTCAGAAATGAGACAGGTGCTCAGGGACGTTGTCTCATTTTTAATGAGACAACGTCCCTGAGCACCTGTCTCATTTCTGAGCACCTGTCTCATTTCCAAGACCAGGCGCGCTACCCAAACGAAAAGGGCCCCGCTTGCGCGGAGCCCTTTAGGCGTCAGTATGAATCGAGAACTTAAGCCTTGGTGACGTTGCTCGCCTGCAGCTTGCCGTTCTGGCCCGTCGTCACCTCGAAGTTGACTTTGTCGCCCTCGTCAAGAGTCTTGAAGCCGTCCATCTGAATCTCGGAGAAATGCACGAACAGATCGTCGCCATCCTCACGAGAGATGAAGCCGTAGCCCTTGTCGGGATTGAACCACTTAACCGTACCTTCAGCCATTTGAAACGCCTTTCGTTTGGCCCCGTTAGGAGCTCCAATACACGCAAACCGGGCGGCCAAGCCCAAGCAAGCGCTTAAAACACGTGCCAATCACGTTATCTACATTCTAGAATAATTATATTCTCGCCACAAGAAAAACATTGCCCTAGAAGAAAGCCGTTACCTGCACAAGTTCGGTGCAGGAGCAATCCTGGCAGACGCCGTCGTCCGCAGGGGCTAGCCCGCGATTTCGACTTCCTGCACCATCTCGTTCTTGATCTTGCCAACGAGATTCTGGAGCGCGTCAATCACGTTGGGGCGAATGTCGCCACCGATGAGCACGTACATGATGTCGTCACCCACGGACAGCGTGCCCTCGTTGAGCCATACGCGCACGTACTCGATGCCCGGCCACGTGAGTGCTTCCTCCACGGCAGCATCCACGGCAGCGGCATCATAGCTAAAGTTCATGCCCGTAACCTTTGTGCCGTCATCGACGCCCTCGCGCACGAGCTTTTTGGGCAGCTCGCGCACGGTGCCGTTATGCGCAAGATACATGCCGCAGCGCGGTGCGCTCTCGTCGGCCTTGGCCTCGGCAAGCCACTGATCCATGGACGGTGATTCCTTCATTGCTTCCTCCTCACAAATGGGACACTGTCCCATTATCCTCACTAGCGCAGAATTTTGAGCAGAGTGTACCACAGCGGGTTGCCACACAATGCGCCCCTATGGTCACAGGCCAAGCCACCACACCACAAAACAAGGCAAGCCTTCGAACTCCTGCCAAGCATTGGGCATTGATGACCGCTCCGACGGCCACCACACCCCATTCCGGGGCACTTTCGCCACAAAATGCGTTCTCGTGGTCGCAGGGCCGGTCACCACACCACAAAACGAGGCGCATCGTGTAGCTGTTGCCACATAATGCGCCCCTATGGCCAGATAGCCAGCATCCCGACCCCGTAAACGCAAAAGGGGCTGCCGAAGCAGCCCCTTAGGTCAACCCCATCCCCTGCCGGTAGGATGAACCCACCCTGTAAGGTGGGCTCCCACACTGGGCGTTCCAGCTTCCCCACCGTCGTAACGAGGGATACCTTTCCGACCCAAGATCTCGGGATCCCATAGAATTGCCATCGGTCCATCGCAATAAGCCGGGTCAGAGGATGAAGCACTACGTACTATACATACTATCTACGGCAAGAAACAGTCTTGACATTCGCCCGTTGCCTTTTCCCCATTAAGCCAACACATGCATCAGGGGGTCTGGCCTTCTACACGTCTTTGACCTCGATCTTGAGCTCGCCGGGTACGGTCGCGCTTTCATGCGCCTTCCGCATGCGCTCGGAAAGCTCCTCGTCACCCAGCGAATCGACGAGCTCCTCGGAATCGCGGCCCATCTCGGCATCCGCATGCGAGACGTTGCCGTCGTCGGGCACCACGGTGACATAGCTGATGCCGCGCTTCTGGTCTGCCTTGGCTTGCAGGAACAGCAGCACGAAGCCTACGATGCCGGCAACCGTCGACGCAACCAGAATCGAGAGCTTTGCCTCGGTGATGAGCATCGCATCCGTATAGGCGAGATTTGCCACGAAAATGGCCATCGTGAAGCCGACTCCACCGAGCACCGACGCACCAAACATGTGACGCCAGGTCACGAACTCGGGCAACTTCGCAATCTTCGTCTTGATCGTGATGAAGCTGAACAACATGATGCCAATGGGCTTGCCAAGCACCAAGCCGCAGAACACGCCGAGCACGACCGGCGAAGACGTGACCGTCGCGAGGTCGAGCCCCGTCACCGCAACGTCGGCGTTGGTCAACGCAAACAGGGGCAGAATGAGGAAGTACACCCACGGATAGAGTTTGTGCTCAAGGCGCGTGGCCGGAGGCACTGCCTGCTTGGATATCTTGCTCAGGCTCGAGACCGTGGTGATGTAGTCCTTCTGTGCCACGAGCGGCGTCTCGTCACCCTCGTAGAAGCTATTGGCCATGCGCAGGCGCTTGTTGGACCAGTCGAAGAAGTTGTCGAGGTTGACGCGCGAACCCGACGGAATGGCAAACGCGAGCAGCACGCCCGCAATCGTCGAGTGAATGCCCGAAGAGAACACGCAGAACCACAGCACGCAGCCCACGAGCACGTAGGGTACGAGCGAATAGACGTGCATGCGGTTCATGACGATGAGCGCGGCGAAGACGACAGCGGCAGCAGCCAGCCAGAACAGATCGGGGCTCTCGCCATAGAAGATGGCGATGACGAGGATGGCGATAATGTCGTCCGCGACGGCCAGCGTCGAGAGGAACACGCGCACGCCGTTGGGCACGCGGCTGCCCAGAAGCGACAGAATACCGAGGGCAAAGGCGATGTCGGTCGCGGTCGGCACGCCCCAGCCCATGAATGCCTCAGGATGCGAGGCGTTGAACGCGAGGTAGATGGCGATGGGCGCAAGCACGCCGCCCAGCGCGCCGAGAATCGGCAGGATGGCCTGGCGGATGTTGGTGAGCTCGCCGGCCGTCATCTCGTACTTGATCTCGAGGCCCACGAGCAGAAAGAACACGGCCATGAAGATGTCGTTGATGATATGCGCAAGCGACATCTCGCCGTGGAAGGGCCCGATGCCGATGGAGACCTGCGTGTGCCAGAACTCGAGGAAGGGCCCGTGCGCTGGCGTGTTGGCAACGATGAGCGCGATGATGGCAGCCACGAGCATGATGGCGGCCGCCTTGGTCGAGGAGTGCGTGAACTGGATGAGCTGACGCAGCCGCTTGTTGCGACCTTGCACCTCGGCGATGAACAGCCCGTCGGGGTCGGGATTATCGGGACCGGGAATGATGGGCGTGTCGGAGAAGTCCTCGCGCGCGTCAGTATCGTCATGTTGGTTGGTCATCAGAAGCTCCTGAGAATGTGACAGGGGCCAGGCCCCTGTCACATTTCATGATGTCGTCTTTTGGTGCCCGAGGTGGGAGTCGAACCCACACGCCCAGAGGACA
>USOR01000163.1 GCA_900556425.1 uncultured Coriobacteriaceae bacterium | reverse complement strand
AGGGCACCTCGTTTCTTTATCGCGCCGAACAGCAGGCTTATGAGCATGACGAACACGAAGAGCACGACGCCGGTGGCGATGAGCGCTCCGCGATGCAGGTCTGCGGCGTAGCCCATCTCGAGCACGATGTTGGCGGTCATCGTGCGCACGCCATCGAAGATGGAGGAGGGGATGACGGCCTGGTTTCCCGCCACCATGACCACGGCCATCGTCTCTCCGATGGCACGTCCCACGCCCAGGACGACGGACGCCATGATCCCCGAGAACGCGGCCGGCACGATGATGCGAAAGACCGAGCGCTCGTGCGTTGCCCCCAGGGCGAGCGCCCCCTCGTAGTAGCTCCGGGGCACCGCGTCGAGGGCGTTCTTCGACACGGTGATGATGGTGGGCAGGATCATGATGCCCAAGAGGAAGGAGGCGGCGAGCAGCGACAGTCCGTTGCCCGGGCCGATCGAGCGCACGAGGGGGACGACCACCATGAGGCCAAAGAAGCCGTAGACGACCGACGGGATGCCGGCGAGCAGCTCGACGGCGGGCTTGAGCAGCCGCGCGATGCTCGCGTTCGCGAAGCGGGAGAGGAAGATCGCCGTCAGGATGCCCGCGGGCACGCCGACGACGATCGCCCCGGCGGTGACGTAGAGGCTGCCGACTATCATGGGGAATATCCCGTACATATCGCTTCCCGGTTTCCAGGTGGTTCCCAGCAGGAAGTCGGGCAGTCCGATTTGCGCCATGGCGGGAACCCCGTTGGCAAAGAGGAAGAAGCAGATGAGCGCCACGGCCAGGATGGAAATCGCGGCAGCGGCGGCAAAGAGCCACCGCGCCACGCCTTCCTTGAGGGTCTGCCTTGACATGATATGGTTCATGGGATGGCTAGCCAATCACGTCGGCCCAGGTCTTTGCGGCACCGGAGAAGATGTCCTTGACCTGCTGGCTGGTCAGCTCGTCGACGGACGAGGACGGTGCGACGATCACGGCGATTCCGTCACGGGCGATGGGCTGGGACCTGACGCCTGCGGCAACTTCGGAATCCTTGAGCTCGCGGGATGCCATGCCGATGTCGCAGGTGCCCTCGATGGCCATGTTCACGCCCGTCGTGGAGTCCGACTGCTGGACCTCGATGGTGACGGCGGGGTTGACGGACTCGTAGGCCTCGGCGAGCTTCTCCATCACCGGCGTGACCGATGACGATCCCGCGATCACGACCTTGCCGGACACGTCGCCCTTCTGGTAGGGCTGGGCGGCGTCGCTGACGGCGATGTAGTGGTTATCCTCGACGATGGCCTGCCCGTCGGCACTCATGACGAAGGTGACGAAGTCGTTTGCCGCCGCATTGGACATGTCGCTGAGGACGATGTTGAAGGGACGCGAGACCTTGTAGGAGCCGCCCTTCACGTTGTCAGCCGTCGCCTCCACGCCGTCGATACGGACGGCCTTGACGGAGTCGTTGAGCGAGCCGAGGGAGATGTAGCCGATTCCATTGGGGTCGTTGGCGACCGACGTCATCATGACCGACGTGGAGTTGGTGATGGCCGCCTTGTCGGTCGTGGTATCGGTCTTGTTGCCCTGCGCGTCCTTTTCCTCCAAGCCGAAGAGCTCGATGAAGGCTCCGCGCGTTCCAGATCCGTCCTCGCGCGAGTAGACGGAGATCTGCTCGGTGCCGGCCGAGTTCTGGGCGCCGGATTCCTGGCCCGACGACGAGCATCCGATCATGGCGAACGCCCCTACGAGGCAGCTCATCGCCGCGATGGCCGTGAGGGCGACGCGCACTATTGTCTTGGTCATACCTAGATCCTTTCCTGTGGTCGTTGCCTATCTCCTTGTCATGGATAAGCTTTGGCCACAGGATAGAATCGGCATGTAAAGCGTCTATCAGGCGTTTGTAAAACCTCTGCAAAATGCGATGGGGTGTGACGCCCTAATCTGTCAGATCCTCGACCTGCAAAAGTGCCCCGGCGGCAAATTCGTCGCAGCTCATGATCGTGGTGCCGATGTACGCCATGTCGTCGATGTTGGCCTTCTGCACCGCGGGAGTGCGTGATGAGGTGGCATCCTCGAGTACGACGACGTTGTAGCCGAGCGAGAGCGCATCATAGCAGGTTGTCCGGATGCAATTGGGTGTGGTGGTGCCGGCGAGCACGACCGTGTCGATGCTGCGTTCGCGCAGCATCGCATCGAGCTGCGTGTCGAAAAAGGCGGAGAAGCGCGGCTTGTGAACGATGCGCTCGCCTTCATGGGGTGCGAGCTCGTCGGGAGCCTCGATGCTGTGGGGGTCAGAGCCCTCGCGGCATAAGGGCCGCCCACCGGCCAACCAAATGCGACGGCGCACGGGCTCGACATCGGAGCCGTCAAAGGCATATGCGCGGCGCACGTGATAGATTGCCATGCCGTGGCTGCGTGCCGTGGCAAGCGCATGGGCGCAGGCGGGTATCGTAGCCCGTGCCCCGGCGACGCACAGCGACGAAGACGGGTCGATGAACCCGTTTTGCATGTCGATCATGAGCAGGGCGCTTGTTTCGTAGCTGATCATAAGGGTATGTACGTCACGAACCGACGCGTCTAGTGCCTACAGAGGCCCGAGCCGGGATACCATGCCTTGCGCTCTTCGATGAGTGCGATGATGCGCTGTTTTTGCTCGTCGTCAAAGGCCTCGTTCGCACTTGCCTCGGCAGCAAGCTTGTCGAGCATCTTGATTGCGCCCTCAAGGTCTGGAGCGGGGCAGCAGGGCCGGCAGAAGAAGCGAATCCAGTAGGAGTCCTTCGCCATGTCATCGACGAGCTCCTGGAATGAGGAACCGCCGTTCGTGAGCTGCACTTCGCATGCATCCATAGGTATCTCCAAACTTTGACAAGGATGAATCGAATACGATTGTCGTAATGATACCCCGAGCTTCCCGCGCAAACCAGCCGGCGCGAGAGACGGTCAAGTTGCATGCCTCTTACAGAGCTAGGAAGAGTTCGTGGATGCGCGGGTCATCGTCGAGTTCGGGATGGAACGCGATGCCGACTTGGTTGCCATCGCGCGCAGCGACGATGTCGCCGTCGACCTGTGCGAGCTCGACTGCGCCTTCGCGCACCTCGACGATGCGCGGTGCCCGTATGAAGCTCATGGGCACCGGACCGATGCCGGCAAATTCATCTGTCGCGTGAAAGCTCGCGAGCTGGCGGCCATAGGCGTTTCGCTCGACCGTGACGCGCATGGTCCCCAGGTGGCTGTCGGGCCTGATCGGGCGACTGCCGTCATCATCGTCGATGACGCGTTCGGCGAGCAGGATGAGCCCCGCGCAGGTGCCGAGCACGGGCATTCCTCTTTCGATGAGCGTGCGTATCGTCGAGAGCATGCCCTCCTCGCGCAGTAGCCTTCCCTGCACCGTGGACTCGCCCCCGGGCAGGATGAGCCGGTCGAAGCGACGGCTCATGTTGCGCAGGCAGCGCAGCTCGAACCACGGCTCGCC
>USOR01000162.1 GCA_900556425.1 uncultured Coriobacteriaceae bacterium | reverse complement strand
GTGCTTGAGCGGATTGAGCGAGAGACGTCCGGCGTTCTTGGCAGTTGGGTCGCCGAGCTTATATGCGGCGTAACCGTGCGCAACCTCATGCAAGACGAGCGCCGGGATGAAGGCCGCGACCATGATGACGACCTCGATGACTTGCGTCAGCATCGCGTTGCTCATGCGTCCTCCCCCATCTGCTTGAGCTCGAGCTCGATGGTGGCGGAAAGATCGAGCCATTCCGCCTCGTTGGCCGTCATGCGTGCCTTGAGCTCACTGTATTCGGTCATTGCCGCCTCAAAGCGCTCCTGGTCTGCATAGAGGGCCTCATCGGCCATGAGCGTGACGAGCTCCTCGTGGCGTGCGTCATCTATTTCCATTTGCTTCTCAAGCTCGGCAACGCGCTTGCGCTCGTCCTTGAGCTTGCGGTACACGCGATTACGCGCCTCGGCCTCGGCGCGCTTTTGCTCCTTGCTCTTGGGAGCGGAACCCTTGGAGCTCACCGCAACCGTGCGGCGCGGCTTCTGATGCTCACGTGGCTCGGGCTTGGCATCCATGGTCTTGTCGCGTGCCGACAGCTTGAGGTTGCTCGTCTGCTCGGACGCATCGATAGCATTGCCGTAGGCGTCAACTTGTCCCGACTTGTAGAGGAAGTAATCGTAATCGCCATCGATGTAGATGATGCGATTGGCGAAGGAGCGGATGAGATGCCGGTCATGACTGATGAGAACGATGGTTCCATCGAAGCTCTGCAAGGCTTGCTCGAGTATGTCGACGCTCGAGATGTCCAGATGGTTGGTGGGCTCGTCGAGGCAAAGCAAGGGTGCAGGGGAAACGAGCATCTTGGCAAGTGCGAGTCGCGCCTTCTCGCCACCAGAGAGCACGCTCACCTTCTTGTCGACATCATCACCTTTGAAGAGAAAGGCGCCGAGCAGCGAGCGCACCTGTGTCTGCGTCCATCCCGGTGCCGCATGATCGAGCTCGGCGAAGACAGTGTTGCGCAGATTGAGCTCCTCGAGCTGGTGCTGGGCAAAGTACGAGAGCTCGACATGAGCACCATAGGTGATTGAACCGGCATCATGACCAAGCTCACCGGCAATCATCTTGAGCAGCGTCGACTTGCCCGATCCGTTGGGACCAACGAGCGCGATCTTTTCGCCGCGCCAAATATCGAGATTGAGATTCTCGTAGACATGCTTCTCGCCGAAGGACTTCGAAACCCCCTCGATATGCACGACGTTGTCACCGGTACGCGCGGGCTGCGGAAAGACGAATCGCACCTTTTTCTTTTCCTCGGGAATCTCGATTCGCTCGATGCGCTCGAGTTTCTTGACGCGGTCTTGCACCTGCTTGGCTTTCGTCGCCTTGTACCGAAACTTCTCGACGAAAGCCTCCATATGCGCAATCTCGCGGTCCTGGGCCTCCTTCATCGCAACCAAGCGGGCAAGCGCCTCATCGCGTTGGACGAGATAGGCATCGTAATTGCCCGTATAGATGCTGACCTTGCCGTTGGAGATATCAGCAACGTGGTCGACCATGCCATTCATGAAGGCGCGGTCATGGCTTACGACGAGTACGGCGCCACGATAGGTCTTGAGAAAGTTCTCGAGCCAGCGCACGCTCTCGAGGTCGAGGTGATTAGTGGGCTCGTCAAGCAGCAGAATCTCCGGTGCCCTCAAGAGGAGCTTGGAAAGTGCAATGCGCATCTGCCAGCCACCGGAGAACTCATCGGTCGAGCGCTCCATATCCTCTTCGTGAAAGCCCAGGCCAAAGAGCACGCGTCGTGCCTGGGACTCGATGTTGTAACCGTCCTTGGCCTCGAAGCGCGTGCGCAGGCGACCGTACTCCGCGAGAAGGTCATCGGCGCGCGATTCATCTGCGCTCTCCATCTCGCGCTCGAGGGCCTCGAGGCGCTTTCCGAGCTCTGCGACATCGGCGACGCTCGTCATGACTTCCTCGAGGACACTGCGTCCCTCCATCTCGATGGACTCCTGCTCGAGATATCCCGGATGAGCATCGCGCGCAAAGACGACCTGGCCGGAATCGGCGGACTCAAGCCCGGCAATGATGTTCATGAGCGTCGTCTTGCCCGCGCCATTAGGACCAACGAGGGCATAGCGGTCGCGCTCGTTGATGCGAAACGAGACATTCGAGAACAGCACGCGGGTGCCGAATGACTTGGTGACCTTGTCGACGTTGAGAATCATGGTGGTCTATTCTACGCGAGTTCTGGCAATAACAAAGCCAGGCGAAAAAGATGCCTGGCCTTTGGTTTCATGGTGGGCGTAACAGGGTTCGAACCTGTGGCCCCTTCCGTGTGAAGGAAGTGCGCTCCCGCTGCGCTATACGCCCGTATAAGCAGGGCCGCGATAAGGCGGCCCTGGAAAATGCTGGCTCCCCGGGTAGGATTCGAACCTACAACAACTCGGTTAACAGCCGAGGGCTCTGCCGTTGAGCTACCGAGGAATACCGCGCACATGCGCAAGTCGAGATTATAGACGAAACGTGACGGTACGCAAGAAGAAAGTTGGCAAACGCGTCAAATGCAGTCCGGTATGCGCTTCGTCTATCGCAAATACGGATTGAGCCTGCGCTCGGCGCCCATGGTCGATGCGCCCTCATGCCCTGGATACACGATGACTTCATCGGGGATGTCCGCGAACTTGGTCGAAAGCGTCTCGATCATCTGCTCCATGGAGCCGTGTTCGAAATCCGTGCGTCCGAAACGACCGCCCGAAAACAGCGTATCGCCAGAGAAGAGAACGCCGTCTTCCGCACAGTACAGGCAAATGGAACCTTCGGAATGCCCTGGTGTCTCGATGACCGTGAAGACCTTAGAGCCAACCGTAAGCTCATCGCCTTCGTGCAAGTGCCGGTTGACATGCGGTGCCCCATAGCCGCGATCAAGATCGTGGCCGTTCTGATTGGCAACGCCATCGACAAGCGCCGCATCCGCCGCTGACATGGCAACGGGAGCCCCGGTGATGCTGGCAAGGCCCGAGAGAGCGCCGATGTGATCCCAGTGGGCATGCGTAACGACAATCTCCTTGACGGGACGCGCGCGAATATCCGCATTGATGATCGTGAGATCGTCACCCGGATCGATGACGAGAAGCTCCCCATCGTCCTCGATGATGTAGCAGTTGGTCTGGATGGGACCGACCTTGCATGTCTCGATGTTCATGACACTCCCTATCCCTATGCGTTCTTGGGCACGGTGTCTTTCTGCTTGCCCGGCAGCACGCGGGACGCACCGAAGACACCGTCGATTTTCTTGGTATCGGACAGAATGCGGTTGACGATGGCGAGGTCGGAGACTTCGAACACGAAGCGCATCTCGACAATGTCGTCTTTGTGCGTCGTCGTCGTGCACGACACGATATTGACGCCGGAATCGGCGAGGAACATGACGATGTCTTGCAGCAGGCGCAGCCTGTCGATGGCCTCGATGTAAATCTCGACCTGATAGACGGCCTCGG
>USOR01000161.1 GCA_900556425.1 uncultured Coriobacteriaceae bacterium | reverse complement strand
CGGCGGGTATCGATTCGATCACGACCATCGATTTGCACCAGGGCCAGATCCAGGGCTTCTTCGAGAAGCCGGTCAACCACCTGACAGCGCTCAATCTCTTTGCCGATTACTTCGAGGGCCTCGGGCTCGACAACCTCTGCGTCGTGAGCCCGGATGTCGGTCGCGCCAAGGTCGCCAAGAAGATGAGTGACCTGCTCAATGCCGACCTCGCCATCATGCACAAGGGCCGTCCTTCGCACAACGTGGCCGAAATCACGAGCATCATCGGTGATGTCGAGGGCAAGAACTGCATCCTCAACGACGACATGATCGATACCGCAGGTACCATTTGCGCGGGCATGAAGGTGCTCAAGGATCGCGGCGCCAAGTCCGTGCGCGTCAGCGCCACGCACCCGATCTTTTCTGGTCCTGCCTACGAGCGTCTCGAGAACTCGGTTGCCGACGAGATCGTCGTTTGCAATACGATTCCCATTCCCGAGGAGCGCCTTACCGGCAAGATCAAGCAGATTAGCATCGCCCCGCTCTTCGCGCAGGCGATCAACAACGTCTTCAATAACGGCTCGGTCTCGACCCTGTTCGACCCGGACTTCGCGCTGTAACGATGGACTACAAGCTCATAGCAGGTTTGGGCAACCCTGGCCCCGAGTACGAGGCCACGCGGCATAATGCCGGCTTTCTCGCGCTTGACCTGCTTGCCGATGAGCTGGGAGCGCGATATTGGAAGAACGAGAGCGGTGCACTCGTCGCGCATGTGCAGCATGGCGGCGAGGAGCTGTTGCTCGTCAAACCACAGGCGTACATGAACACGAGCGGTGGTCCCATCAGCAAGCTTGCCGCCGCGTACAAGATCGCTCCCGCCGAACTGCTCGTCATCCACGACGAGATGGACCTCGAACCGGGGACGATACGCGTGAAGGTGGGCGGTGGCCATGGTGGCCACAACGGCCTCAAGTCGATTCACGCCAAGCTCGGGAGCGACGCGTACACGCGCGTGCGCGTGGGCACGGGGCATCCGCCGGGGCGCAAGTCCGTGACGGACTTCGTGCTTCAGGTGCCCAAGGGGGCCGAGGCAGAGAGCTTCGAACATGCGGTCGCGCTTGCCGCCGATGCCGTGCTTTGCGCGATTGACGAGGGTGCGACAACGGCCATGAACAGGTTTAACTGAGGGTAGCGCCATGGATCAGCGTAGTGCGCGTTCATATGGAGACTCCCGTTCGGGCCGACGTCCCGATTACGATAGCGAGGGCGTGCAAGGCCGTTTTGGCCGCCAGGAGGATTGGCGCGAGGCGGAGCGCAAGCAGGCCGCTCGCAAGCTGACGCTGCGTGAGCAGGTCGAGCTCGAGGCCGCCGAGATGGAGCGCGAACGTCGCGAGGCTGCCGAGCGCCGAGCCGCCGAGCAGCGACGTCGCCGTCAGATGGCGCAGCAACAGGCTGCCGAGGAGCGGATGCGCCGTCAGCAGGAGGAAGAGCGCCGTCGTAACAGGCCGCTCGAGCCCGAGACGAACGTGCAGGGGCGTTTTGGTCGCCAGAGTCCACGCCCGAACCCCGAGCGCCTGGAACGTGCACGAGCCACCCAGCAGGCGCGCCAACAATACGACTACCAGCGCTCGACGCATAGCACGCGGGCACAGGCATCGGCATACGAGCATGAGCGGGTGCAGCGTCCTCTGCGTCAGACGCCGACACAGGCTGACGCACAGCGTCAGGCGCAGCAGCGGGTCCAACGTCAGGCTGCGCAGGAGCAACCACAGCAACACATGCGCCAGCAACGCTCGGTGCAGCGCATGCAGGTGGCACAGGAGCATGACGAGTGGCAGCCACGCACGCAACCCCAGGCAAGTCGCGTGCAGGAGCCGCAGGAAGCCCCTGACGCGCAGGTCGTTCCCGCTGCGCATGGTGGGCGGCACATGCCGCGCGTGCAGCAGACGGAGGAGACGCAGCACGCATCCGCATATGCGCAGGCACGACAGGCGCAGCAGGCACACGAGGCGCAATGGGGAGTCGACCAAGGCCTCGGGCAGCATTCCAAGGACCAGCTCGACCCATTCGAGCCGCAGGTTTCGCAAGAGGCAGAGCCGCAGGATCAGCCCTGGGCACAGCAGCAAGGACGGCAGTCGGCGTATAGACCGAGTTTCGGCGACCCCGAGGCGACGAGCCGCTATGCGCGCGAGAGCTACGGGTCGAGTCGTAAGAAAGGCTCCTTCACGGTAAACCCTGCGGGTCATTCGGGGAAGTCGATGTTCGATCGGCGTCCCAACGTCGACCGCACGCCAAGCAGTCACAGGAGCTCCAGTTCGAAGCTGCCAAACATATCGCCCAAGATCATCGCCATCATCGCTGCGATATTTGTCATCGTGATACTCGTGAGCCTCTTTAACTCTTGCGGTCAGCAGGGCGATGCAGATGCGGGCCAAACGCAGGGCACCACGGCTTCCGCTGCAAAGCAGGCGTCCCTGCCTACGCCCATCATGTCCGAGAGCTCGGGCATCACCATGCACTCTGCCGTCGCGATGGAGGATCTGACCGAGGTCCTGATTCACAATGCTTCCTATGCCTATGCAAATGAAATCACGACGCAGCTCAAAGAGGCCAAGAACACGGACATCATCGCGGCACACGGAACGGGACGCGTGGCCTCCGAGCAGCCCACGGGCGATAAGTGGATGACGGGCGAGTTCATCCGCTGCTTCAGAGAAGGCAACGCTGGTCCCGTCATGAGCGCGATCGACTGTGGCGGCCCCGTGGGGGCGACGGTGTATGCGCCGGTTACGGGAGAGGTTATCCTCGTCAAGCAGTACAAGCTCTATAACGAGATCGATGACTATCGCATTCACATTCGGCCCGAGGGACGCCCCGACTTGGACGTGGTGCTCATTCACCTGACTGACGTGACGGTGAAGGCTGGAGACAAGGTGACGGCGGGCGTGACGCCCATGGCCAAGATCCGCGATGTTTTCCAGTACCTTGGTGAGTCGATGCAGCTCAAAAACTATACGGCCGAAGGCGATAACGGCAATCACACGCACATTCAGGTCAATAACGCCAATCATCCCGAATACACGGCGCTTGATGAGCTCAAGCCGCAGCCCGTGACGCCGAGCGAGCCGAACGCACAGGCTACCGGTGGTGCGAGTACGCCAACCGCCGACGCATAGCTGAAGTTTTTTCGACTTCCTTCTTTACGAACGGGGCAAGTTTCTGTAGTATTGCTTTCGCTGTTGACGCGGGGTTGTAGCTCAGCTGGTTAGAGCGCCGGCCTGTCACGCCGGAGGTCGCGGGTTCGAGCCCCGTCAATCCCGCCAACATCAGATTTCGAGAAGCCGCTTTCGAGCGGCTTTTTTGTTGCAGGTTTCCGCATCGCGGCCACCACGCCGCAATTCGTGGCACTTGCGAGGGCCATCGCCAAGTAATGTGTGGCATATAGGCAGAAAAGTGTGTAAAGCCTAGTCGATCGAGTATGGATAGGGTGT
>USOR01000160.1 GCA_900556425.1 uncultured Coriobacteriaceae bacterium | reverse complement strand
TCTTGCCACTTGACTCGGGGCCGTAGATCTCGACGATACGACCACGGGGCACGCCACCGATACCGAGGGCGGCATCGAGTGCAAGGGCGCCCGTGGGGATGACCTCAACGTCGAGGGCGGAGTCCTCGTCGCCCAGGCGCATGATGGAACCATCGCCGTACTTCTTCCTGATTTGCTCTTTGGTGATCTTGAGCGCCTCCTCCTTGGAGGCCTCCGAGGGAATCTTTGCCTTGCTTGCTGTGCGGGCCATGGGTGAGCTCCGTTCCTCTTCTACGTATGCACGCTACGCGCATATGGTAATCGAACATATGTACGGTGTCAACAAACGAGCCTTCGATCACCGCGACCTCACTCTACAATGCGTGCAACCGGGACATCCACCCCCAGAATCTGAGCAAAACACGAGTGAAACCGGAGCAAATACAGAGCAAAATACGAGCGAAACCCGAATTCCAGACTACGAAAGGGCCTCGAGGAGCGCTTCGAGCGCATGCGTTATGCCTCTTCGCGCGAATCACCCACGCGCGTCGTAAAGCTCGTGCATGCGTTGGGTGTCGCGATGCCGTAGCAAACGGTCCCGACGGGCTTTCCGGGTTCCGCCCCCGTCGGGCCGGCGATGCCGGTGGTGGCCACAGCGTAGTCGCATGCGAGCGTATTGCGCGCGCCGGCGGCCATCGCCTCGGCCGTCTCGACGCTCACGACGCCATGCTCTTCGATAAGCTCCGCATCGACGCCCAGGACATGCTCCTTGACATCGACCCAATAACTCACGATGCCGCCAACGAAGCTATCCGATGAACCGGAAATGGCCGTAAGGGCCGCGGCAATCATGCCACCCGTGCAGGATTCGGCACAGCCAAGCGTCACGCCCCTCTCGCGTGCACGGGCGAGCACGCGTTCGGCAAGGCGGCGATTCTCCTCATCGATGCTATTGATCAGATCGCTTGCCAAAGCCTAGCACCTCACGAGACTTGTAGAAGTAATCGATCATGGAAACGATTGTCATGACGACGGCGGCAAGCAAGACGAGCCATGAGAAAATGGTAAAGCAGGTCGCGAAGCCATCGCCCATGAGCGTGATCTGGAGCGAATCCTTGACGGTGAACAACAGGATCGCGCAAATCTGCAGGACGGTCTTGAACTTGCCGAACATGCTTGCGGCAATAACCTTGCCCTGCGCCGCAGCGACCATGCGAAGACCCGACACGATGAACTCGCGGGCGATGATGATGAGCGCCACCCACGAAGGGAAGGTGTGGAGCTCGACGAGCGCGAGCAATGCGGCGCACACGAGTATCTTGTCCGCAAGCGGATCGAGAAACTTGCCCAAGTCAGTAATCTCGTCACGCGAACGGGCGAGATGTCCGTCGATGGCATCGGTAGCCGAGATGACGACGAAGACGGCGGCGGCAATCCAGGGCTGCCACATCGCCCAGAATTCCGGTTCGGGAAGCCATGTTGGCCAAGGCGAGAGCAGCGCGGCAACGAAGACGGGGATGAGCAGTATGCGCGTAAGCGTGACGATGTTCGCCGGTGTCCAGATGCGTTCGGTTTCAGCAGGCATGATCTACGAGCTCCCCCTCGATTTCGTAGAAGAAGCTACCCGTGAGCTTTACCTGGGCAAACTGCCCGGGCTTTAGCTCATCATGGTCTTTGATGGGCACATGCACCTGTCCGTCCACTTCGGGAGCCTGGCCCTGCGTACGACACAGGGCCTCCAAACCGGCATCGGTCTCCTCGTAACCCTCGACGAGCACCTTTGCATACGTGTCGACACATGCGGCCACGCGTGCGGTCCCGATCGCCTCGCAGGTATCGAGCAGGCGTTGCGCGCGCTCCATGCGCTCGTCATCATCGAGCAGGCCGTCCAACTCGTATGCAGCACTCCCCTCTTCGGGCGAGAACGCGAAGACACCAGCGTAATCGAACTGCGCTTCGTCAACGAAGTCGAGAAGCTCCTCGAACTGTTCCTCGGTCTCGCCGGGAAATCCTGCCATGAGCGTCGTGCGCATCATGATGCCCGGAACATGCGCGCGCACCCGCTCGATGAGCGCGAGTATGTCTCGCGGGTTACCACTGCGGTTCATGCGCGCGAGAACTTCCGCGTTGACGTGTTGCAGGGGCATATCGAGATATGAGCAAACGTTGGGAATTTTTGCCATGGCATCGAGGAGCTCGTCGGTGATGCCTTCGGGCTGCACGTACAAAAGCCTGAACCACGTTTCCGGATACCTTCGTGCGAGGGTCTCGAGAAGCTGCGCCGTGGTTGCAGGCTCATCGAAGTCGCTTCCCCATATACCCGTATCCTGCCCGATGAGGACAATCTCGCGTACGCCATTGCAGACGAGCTCGGCGACCTCGTCATCGATCTGGTCAAGCGTGTAACTGTGGTAACGTCCGCGTATGTGCGGAATCATGCAATACGAGCAGAAACGATCACAGCCATCCGATATCTTGACGTAGGCGCTGCTTGGATGCGCATGACGCAGAAGCTTTGGCCCGCCACCCATGAGGCAGCCCTCGAGGCCGAGCAAGCGATTGACCTCTTCTACGACATGGTCTTCCTCGCCTGCCGCGAGGAAACCGGCTGCCTCGACGAGCTCGTCTGACAGGGAGTCGCCGTAACGCGAGGGCATGCAACCGGCAACGAGCACCTTGAGCTCTTCGCCCGCCGCGTTTTCGCGACCCACCAAATCGAAGATGACCTCGAGGCTCTCCTCGACGGCACTTGCAAGGAATGCGCAGGTGTTGACGATGACGAGGTCTGCATCGTTAACGTCATCGACAAGCGAAAAGCCGGCGGCAACGAGTCGCGCTTGCATCTTGTCGGTGTCGACCTCGTTCTTGGCGCAACCGAGCGTGACGAATGCGATGCGGGGTTCTTGGCTCACGAGCCTATGCCCTAGCGATAGTTGGTGAACTGCAGCGGAATGCCGTAGTCCTGCTCGCGCAGAAAGGTGATGACTTCCTGCAAGTCATCGCGCTTGGGGCCGCTCACGCGCAGCTTGTCGCTCTCGATCTGGACCTTGACCTTGAACTTCTCGGCCTTGATATCCTTCGAGATGCGTTTGGCGACATCCTGCTCGATGCCCTGCTGGATAACGCCGACCGTGCGAATCATGCCCCCGGAGGCATCCTGGGGGGTACCCCATTTGAGGGCCTTGAGGTCGACCTTTCGCTTGATGAGGTTCGTGTTGAGCACGTCGATGACCTGGCTGCTCACGAAATCGCTTGGGGCAAGCACGGTGATGGTCTTCGCGCCCTTGTCGAAATCGATCTTTGAGCCGGAATCTTTGAGGTCATAGCGCTGCTTGAGGCCCTTCTCGGTATTGTTGAAGGCGTTCTCGACCTCCTGCATGTCAGTCTCGGAGACGATGTCGAAGCTGTTGTCCTTAGCCATGCTCTTCCTTTCGCGATTGATTACTTGGGAGCGGATTGAATGCTGATGTAGAGGCTTCCTGACCCATCCTCG
>USOR01000159.1 GCA_900556425.1 uncultured Coriobacteriaceae bacterium | reverse complement strand
CTTTCCAAAAAAGCAACGGGTACCATGCGGCACCCGTTGGCAGATGTCTGGAGCGGGCGATGGGAGTCGAACCCACCTCATGAGCTTGGAAGGCTCAGGTTCTACCGAT
Source organism: uncultured Coriobacteriaceae bacterium (assembly GCA_900556425.1). Lineage (GTDB taxonomy): Bacteria > Actinomycetota > Coriobacteriia > Coriobacteriales > QAMH01 > QAMH01. The sequence goes on along the minus strand of USOR01000159.1, from coordinate 3,377 downwards.
GAACTACGCCCGCAATGTAGACGGATTATACCCCAATAGGTTCAAGTCACAGGATAAAGCTCGGAAAAGTTTGCAGGCGCTTGGACATCGCCTGCATCAGACGAGCTTCGCGCCTGGACGGATTACCGCATCCTGCTCAGGCCTTCGGGAATCTGCGCTCGCCGTAATAACCCGCGTCGAACGCGGCATCCTTCATACCGCATCCGCTCTGATAGCAGGTCGGTCGGAAGTCCAACACCTTCGAGTACAGCTCGGGGTTCTTGCGCAGGTTGGCGAGCATGGCGTAGACGGCGGCGCCGTCAATAGCGACGATGCGGTCGTTGTGGGAAATCATCGCCAGGTACACATCGGCTGCCGTATGCCCCTCCACGCTGATAGGATCTTCCACCTTGTCGAAGAAACGGGGTTCCTCCATGTCCACGTATCGGCAAAACTCATGGTAGATGTCGTCGTTCTCCGGCGCGAGCAGACTTCTGGAGTAATCGGGCCTATGCTTGAGGTGCGACGTCTCGTCGGTAAGCCCGGCATCGACTTCCTCGAAGTACATGTGCATCGTGTGCCCGCGCGTGGCAGTTCCCGCCTCGACCATGGCGGCTTCGTTCTCGTAAGATCCCATGAGCACCTCCCATGACTCTTCCTTTTCGTCATTATCATTCACGAGCACGCGAGCAAACAAGTCTCACACCCGCGCAACAGCGGAGTAGGCCTCTTCCAAAATCCCGCCGAGATTTGCTACGCGAGCTATCGCACGAAGTTCGTCATGATCTGGGGCTCTTTCTCGGGCAAGCCGAACTCCTCCTTGCCAAGCGCGATTGCCTTCATGAGAAACGTCATATTCCTTGCAAGCGTCCTCATCTGCTGCAATCCCTCGGTATCCTCTCCGGCCTCACCCGGAAGTCTCCCGTGCACGCCATTCCAATACTGGCCCGTGGCAATCGGCATGCCGCATATCCCAAAGTACTTGTTGAGCTCGTCGTAAGTCGCGGTGATGCCGCCGCGCCGTGCCGTCGCAACGGCCGCGCCAACCTTCATGGTCTTCGGAAAATGCGTGCTGAAAAACAGCCTATCGAGGAGGGCAATCAACGTCGCATTGGCAGACGCGTAGTAGACTGGCGACCCAACCACCAGACCATCGGCTTCCTCGAAAGCCGGGGCTATCTCGTTGACTATGTCATCAAAGACGCACGCACCCGTGTTAGCGCAGGATCCACACGCGATGCACCCGCGCACGTCAAGGGAGCCTACGCGCACAAGCTCGGTATCGATGCCTTCGGCCTTGAAGACATCGATCATCTCGTCGAGGGCGCGTGCCGTGTTGCCATTCTGCCGGGGTGAACCGTTAATCAGCAATACCTTCATTTTCACTCCTGAAAACTCGTCTTTATTCGACTCCCACCCAGGATACACGTGCTGCAGCATCGTGACGATTCCGCACGCGAAACGCACGCGCACTAAGAAGGCCAGGAGCCTGAGCCCCTGGCCTTATAGTTTTGTTGGTCGGGGAGACAGGATTCGAACCTGCGACATCCTGCTCCCAAAGCAGGCGCGCTACCAGGCTGCGCCACTCCCCGACGCGAGAAGGAAGTATACCGCACTTTCAACGCCGAGTAGCGGCATTGTTCCGGCAACGTTCGTCATGTGCCGAGGGACCTCTGGCCCCATGGCTCATCCCCTACGCGAGCTTGGCCCACTTGCGCTTGCCAACCTGCAGCGTCGCATGGGCGAGCCGCGCGGCGGGCAGATGATACGTGCCCTTCTCGACGGCTTCGCCGTCAATCTTCACGGCACCCTGATCGATCATGCGACGACCTTCACCACCTGAGCCCACGAGCTTGAGGTCTGCAAGCAACTTGGGCAAGTAGACGCCACCCTTCTCAGGGTCCTCCTCGAGCTCGATGTCGAAGACCTCGATGTCATCAGGTGCCGCATGTGCCTTAAAGACAAGGTCAAACTGCTCCTCAGCCGCAGCCGCAGCGTCAGCACCGTGATAAATCCCGATAATCTCGCGCGCAAGGCGACGCTTCGATTTGTTGGGGTCAAGCTCCCCTGCTGCCAAACCCGCTTCGATTTCGTCAATCTCGTCCACGGGAAGCGCCGTCGCCAGGCGGTAATACCGCGGCATGAGCTCATCGGGAATGCTCATGATCTTGCCGAACATGTCGGCAGGCTCGTCGGTGAGACCCACGTAGTTGCCGTAGGACTTCGACATCTTGCGTACGCCATCAAGGCCCTCGAGCAGCGGAAGCGTCAGGCAGACCTGCGGCTCCATGCCCTTCTTCTCCATGAGCTCGCGTCCGGCGAGTAGGTTGAAGAGCTGGTCGTTACCGCCAAGCTCGACATCGGCGTTGATGACGACGGAGTCGTACGCTTGCATGATGGGGTAGATGAACTCGTGCATGGCGATGGGCTGCTGGCTGTGATAGCGGTTGGAGAAGTCGTCACGCTCGAGAATGCGAGCAACCGTGAAGTTGGAAAGCAGGCCCAGCAAGTCGGCAAGGTCAAGGTCAAAAATCCAATCGCGGTTATGCACGACCTTGGTCTTCTCGGGGTCAAGCACCTTCATTGCCTGCTCCATGTAGGTCTGGGCATTCGCGTCGATCTGCTCAGCAGAAAGCTGCGGGCGCGTCGAGTTGCGACCGGACGGATCGCCGATCATGGCCGTACCGTCGCCAATGATGAGCGTGACCTCATGACCAAGGTCCTGGAACTGGCGCAGTTTGCGCAGGGGCACGGCATGGCCGATGTGCAAATCCGGACTCGTCGGGTCAACACCGAGCTTGATGTTGAGCGGCGTGCCGCGATCGAGCTTTTTCTTCATGGCCTCAAGCGGCGTAATGCCCGCGACGCCCGACTGGATGATGTGGAGTTGTTCTTCGCTTGAAAGCACGTCTTTGCCTTTCACCAAACCTTACTGCTATGTAAAATCGCTATCTTAGCAGAAGCACCCATGCCAATTGCGGTGGATGAATCACTCGACCGGCCTGAAGAGATGTCCTGTGGTCGTATCGGCGCCCTTCTTGATCTTCGTCCCGTTTATTCCGCTACGCACGCGATTATGCGCATGCTCCGCTTCGCCTTCGCCCATGAGCGTCGCATCGACGGCGAAACCGCGCACGCCAGCACGCAGCAAGTCGCCGATCGCGTGCGCGACGTCGAGTGGCACGGCGTTGTAAATGTGCCCTCGCCCGCATGCGTCCGTCGTAACCGGGAAGCGGTAGCCCTTGCGATCCTCCAGAAAACGCGGTGCATTCTGGCGACGCTCGCAAGTGCCGCAACGCTCATCACATGGCCCTTCGGCCATGAGGAAGCAGTGGTCACTCACCATAAGCTCTTGGCGGCCGATGACGATAATCCCAAGGGGAAGCGGCGAGTCATCG
>USOR01000158.1 GCA_900556425.1 uncultured Coriobacteriaceae bacterium | reverse complement strand
CGATGTGTGGACCGATCCGCTCTGGGTACCCTATTGGGTATACGGGCTTGGGACCGTCTTCATCACGCTCACGCTATTGCCGCTTAAGATCCATATACTCGAACAGCGCAAGACCATGTGGGGCGCGGCACTCGAGTTCTTCGTCATGGCGGTCGTGCTATGCGCCGCCCTCGAATGCATCATGGGCTGGATCGTCAACCAGCCAGACGCCCTGGGCGAGTACCCCTATTGGGACAATTCGCAGCTGCCTCTCAACATCTTCCAGCAGGCCTGGCTCGTCAATGACATCTTCCTGGGCCTCGTCACGCTCGGCTATGTCTGGTTCGCATTTCCCTTCTGCCAGAAGTTCTGTAAGCTCATCGGCAATAAGGCAGCCGATGGATTGTTCTGGGCTGTCATCGCGGTTTTCGTGATAATCTGCGTTCTCACCTACGCCTTGTAGCGGGCAAATGAGACAAATCTGCCCAGGGAAGATCTGTCTCATTTATCGCAACAACGGGTATCATGCGTCTGTACACTCAACGCGCGGATGCTTTCGCGCCGACATGAGGCGCGTCAGGCGTCCCGAAGGAGAATGACTATGGAAATCGATCGTAAGGCGTTCCGCTCCCTGAGCAGCGGACTCTACATCATCTCGTCTATCGACGCTGATGGCAGGTTGTGCGGATGCGTCGTCAACACACTTCTGCAAGTCGCATCCGATCCCGCCCAGCTGCTCGTGTCCATCAACAAGCAGAACGCGACGGCAGACGCTGTCGCGACTAGCAAGCGTTTCTGCGCGAGCGTCCTTTCGCAAGACACGACCATGGATCTCATCGGCACGTTCGGTTTCAAATCCAGCAAGGACATCGACAAGTTCTCCGAGTTCGACCACAGCGTATGCGAATCGGGCCTCCCCCGTCTCACGCACGACACGCTTGCCACGTTCGAGGTGCGTGTCGATTCCACGGTTGACGTGGGGACCCACCTCGTCTTCATCGGCACCGTCGAGGACGCCGAGGTCGTGGGCGAGGGAACGCCCATCACCTACGATTACTACCATCGCGTGCTGCGCGGCAAGACGCCCGCCAAGGCCGCCTCGTACAACGACGGCGACGATCCGGCAAAAGACGAGATCGTCGAGGTCGAGGAGACGGCATCCTCGGAGCAGAAGGTCGCGTGGCGCTGCAGGATGTGCGGCTATACCGTCGAGGGCTATCCGGACGGCCTCCCCGAGGATTGGCGCTGCCCCCTGTGCGGCGCGGGGCGCGACTACTTCGAGAAGGTGCTCATCTAGCGAAGCGCATCCCACACGTCGGAATTAACACAGTGGACATATCGGCCCGCTCTATCATCACGGTATAATGTGTCAGTTGCTAATCTCGCGAAAGGATAGTCATGGGTTTTCTGGAAGGTAAGACCGCAATCATCACGGGCGGTGGCTTCGCCGCGCTCAAGAACGGCGAGCCCGGCTCCATCGGCTATGGCATCGCCACGGCATACGCCAAGGAGGGTGCGAACCTCGTCATCACCGGCCGCAACGTGAAGAAGCTCGAGGACGCCAAGGAGAAACTCGAGGCCGCCTACGGCATCAAGGTGCTCCCCGTTGCCGCCGATGTCTCTGCGGGCTCCGACAACAAGGCGACCGTGCAGGCGGTCATCGACGCTGCCATCGAGGAGTTCGGCCGCATCGACGTCCTGGTCAACAACGCACAGGCCTCGGCCTCCGGCGTCACGCTCGCTGACCACACGACCGACCAGTTCGACCTGGCCATCTACTCGGGCCTGTACGCCACGTTCTACTACATGCAGGCATGCTATCCGTACCTCAAGGAGACGAAGGGATCCGTCATCAACTTCGCGTCTGGCGCCGGTCTCTTCGGCAACTACGGCCAGTGCGCCTACGCCGCTGCCAAGGAGGGCATCCGCGGCATGAGCCGCGTTGCCGCCACCGAGTGGGGTCCCGACGGCATCAACGTCAACGTTGTCTGCCCGCTTGCCTGGACCGCCGCGCTCGAGAACTTCCAGGAGCAGTACCCCGAGGCGTTCGAGGCCAACGTCCACATGCCGCCGATGGGCCACTACGGCGACGTCGAGAAGGAAATCGGCCGTGTCGTCGTCCAGCTCGCCAACCCGGACTTCAAGTTCATGAGCGGCGAGACGCTCACACTCGAGGGCGGCATGGGCCAGCGCCCGTAGGGATTCCCTGCATCATGCGTCACCGCGCCCGGTTCGGCACCATGCCGAGCCGGGCTTTTTTGTGGGACAGTTGCCTGAGCAACTGTCTCACTTACACCTCCGCTTTGCAGCTTGTCTACGCGTATGCGCCCCTCCCCTTCTCTATCTTGCTAGAATATAGTTGCAATGATGAGATGACTCCAGGAGACGCATGAAGAAGAAGGACCTCATAACCTTGCTCGCAGGCGTGGCCGTCATCGTCTTTCTCGCGGTTTTCTTCATGCGTGGTGACCAGTTGCAGCACCTCATCCAGACCATCGAGCGCGGAACTCCCATCCTCCTGCTCGCCGGCCTCCTCTTCCAGCTCGGCAAGTACTTCACGCAGGGACTCTCGTTCACCTGGTGTTTCAAGGCGGCGGGCACACGCATGCCCATCGGCGAGAACGTCGTCCTCGTCTTCCAGACCTTCTTCATGGACACCATCATCCCCTCGTTCAACATTTCGGGAACCTCGGTGGTCATCGAGGCGGCAACCAAGCGAGGCATCGAATCTGGACGCGCCACGGGCGCCGCTCTGCTGCGGCAGGTCTCGATCAGTGCCGCCTTCGTCATCATCATGATCGTGGGATTTGCCATCCTGCTCGTCATGGGCAAGCTCGAGACGGGTTGGCTCATCCTTGGCATCGGCGCCGTCGTGACCGTAGGCGCGATCGTCGCCGCCATGGCGCTCGCCGCGCTGCATCCGCAGCTCCTGCTTAAGATCATCGCGCCTCTCGAGCACATTATCGACAAGGTGCTCGCGCGCCTGCATCGCCATGACATCGACACCTCGGTCAAGAAGCTCGTGAACACTTACTCCGCTTCCGCCAAGGATATGGTCCACAACGTCTCGAGCATCATCATCGAGCTTGCCTGGGCCGTACTCGCCAACGTCTGCGAGATCATCTGCTTCGCCTTCGTAGGACTTGCCTTCGGCGTGAACGACTTCGCAGCTGTCATCTGCATCTATGTCGTCGTTACGCTCGCGGCAATGGCATCTCCCATTCCCCAGGGCGTGGGCGTCGTCGAGGCAGCCGCACTCGTCGCGTTCACGATCTTCGGCATACAGCAGGCGACCGGGCTGGCCGTCATCATGGTCTACCGCGTCATCTGCTTCTGGCTTCCCTTCATCCTGGGAGCCATCCTCATGCGAAAGGTTTCGGACGCGCCAGCAGATAAATAAGACAGTTACTTACAGGCGTTATCTAGGGGTGGGACAAGGGGACAGGTCATTTGTCCCACTGGGTTTCGTGGGACAAATGACCTGTCCCCTTGTCCCACCCCTCATTTTGCGA
>USOR01000157.1 GCA_900556425.1 uncultured Coriobacteriaceae bacterium | reverse complement strand
CTCAAGACATGAAGAAAGAATCTCCTTGATTGAAGCTGAAGGGAGCAGAGGGTACATGGGCAGTGATACACCACATCTTAGCTCTCGCACCAAACGAGCGGACAAAAAGTAGTGTGGGGGCACGGCCGGAAACACATATCCTCCGCCATGGATATAAATGACGTGGACATTGCTGACACCTCTCGAATCATCTGCCTCTTTTGGAAGCAAGGTCACGAGCTCTGCAGTGTCCGTAATCTGCGAAATTTCAATCCTTGCATCTCTTAAGACAGAGACAGGAATCTCAAGCGTCTTTTTATCGGACTGTTGGGCAATGCGGCTTCCGTCGATTATCTGAGCAAACAATTGCGGGTTGCGAAAGCCTTCAACCATATTTGCCGCACGCATCGCATCGATGCATTCTTGCGCTTGCCTGCTCAACATAAAGCATGCCTCCTTCGGATAATGTATGCTCTTCTAGAATTAATTATTAGTGCGCGAGGCGCTGGTGCATAGGCGCTTTTTTCATAGAGCCTATGTAATAACTGCATAGCTAGCATATAACGTCATCGACAGTGGCGTGGCCGTGCTCTCGATGCACGCACCCTGGGAGATCACGAGCAAGGCCGACATCTACGAGGCCCGCAAGGGCTACGAGGCGTTCCTCAAGAACGCATAGGTGACCGACACTCGAATGAGACAGTTGCTCAGAGCAACTGTCTCATTAGACATCCAGGAGTGCGGCCATCAGCTCCTTGTCCTCATGATCGACCGTGAAGAGGAACTCCTTGGCCGTAACGCTCTTCACCTTGCTGCCCACAAAGGCGTCCTCATCACGTGTGATGATGAAATCAGCCCCGTTCAGCTCTGCGCACGCACGGACGAGCCCGTCTTCGAAGTCGGGTTCGTTGCTCCGCAGGGAACGGCCGCATTCCTCTGCGGAAACGGGAGCAACCGCCACGAGACCCAGAAGGTTCTCGAGCGCCTCGCGCGCAATCGCCTCGTCGTAAGCCCGGCACAAGATGTAGTAGGCGTCGTTGAAGGAAGTCGCTGCCGCAAATCCGTAATCTCCACTACCGTTGCACCACTTCAACAACGCCAGCGCCTCGTCATGCTGGGGACGATTGGGAATGACGCTATCCAGGAGAATATTGGTGTCGAGCAAGACCCTATACATCGCGCTCACCCAGAAGCTCTTTCATCTGCGCATCTGACATGCCTGCAAACGCCTCGGGCGTTGGCGGAAGCGTCCCCACGAACTCGACGAAGCGAGAGAACTGGGCACTTGGCGCCGGCTTGCTGGCAGGCGCGGTCAGAGCCTCGGGCAACTCCCCCGTCTGGGCGATCGAGAACCACGTGGCCTTGATCACATCGGCAACCGTAAGGCCCGATGCGCGTATGACGCGATCTGCGCGCTCCTTTATGACTTGATCGACTCGACCCGAGACAACAGCAGTTTGCATAACGCCCTCCATCTTGATGTATACAGTATACACCGACAAGGAGGAGCTATTCCAACGAGGCGTCATCAAAAACGCATAGGAGTTATTGTTTGAACCTGTAGTCGCTAGGCGCGGGGTCGCGCCTAGCGACTCACCTTACTCCGTGAAGTACCCCACGCCGCCTTCGATGAGCGGCTGGTAGCTCAGGTCCGGGATGTTCTGGTACACGCCCGCGCTCCAACGCTCGGTATGCCCCATCTTGCCGAGCACGCGCCCGTCCGGGCTCGTGATGCCCTCGATGGCGAGCACCGAGCCATTGGGGTTCACGTCGAGGTCCATGCTCGGCATGCCATCCAGACCCACGTACTGCGTCGCGATCTGCCCGCTCTCGATAAGCTGCTCGAGCGTGTCATCGTTGGCGACAAAGCGTCCCTCGCCATGGCTGATGGCGACGGTATGGATGTCGCCCACCTCGCAGCGCGAGAGCCACGGCGACAGGTTGGACGCCACGCGCGTGCGCACGATGCGGCTCTGGTGCCTGCCAATCGTGTTGAAGGTGAGCGTCGGACAGCCTGCATCGGTCGTGACGATATCGCCATAGGGCACCAATCCGAGCTTGACGAGCGCCTGGAAACCGTTGCAAATACCCAGCATGAGACCATCGCGATCGTTGAGCAGACGGCGCACCGCCTCCGTCACGTTGGGATTGCGGAAGAACGCCGTGATGAACTTGGCGCTGCCATCGGGCTCGTCGCCACCGGAAAAGCCGCCGGGAATCATGATGATCTGGCTGTTGTCGATTTTCTCGACAAAGGCACGCGTGCTCTCTGCGACCGCATCCGGCGTCAGGTTGTTGATGATGAAGGTTTCGGGCACGGCGCCGGCGCGCTCGAAGGCAAGCGCCGTGTCGTACTCGCAGTTGTTGCCTGGAAAGACCGGAATGATGACGCGCGGCTTGGCGAGATTGCCGCAATACGTGAGCGGCACATGACTTGCATCGCTGATCATGTCGACCCCGCCGCCGTCCTCGCGGTACGGGAAGACATCCTCGAGCTCGCTCTCCCACGCCTCCTGAAGCACGGCAAGGCGCACGGTCTGCCCGCCGGCGATGATCGCGTACTCCTCGATGGTCTCGCCCAGGTCAACCACGTGCATGTTCTCGGTCGACTCGACCGGTGCGGCACCGGGCACCAGCTCGACAAGGAAGGAGCCATACGCGTTAACGAAGAGCGTGTCGAGATCGACGTCGTCATTGATGCGCAGGCCGATGCCATTGCCGAGACACATCTTGAAGATCAGCTCCGCATCGCAGCCAAAGCCCGGTGTGCCCACAGCGAGCACCTGACCGTCCTTGATAAGGCGCTCGATCGTGTCAAGGCACTCGAGCAGACCGGCCTTCTCGGGCATGAGCCCGTCAGCTTCGTAGAAGGGATGGATGCATAGCACCTCGTGGCCCACGCCCTTGAACTCGGGACTCATGGCATTATCGACATGTCCGCACGCCGTTGCGAAGCTCACGAGCGTCGGCGGAACATCCAGATCCTCGAAGCTGCCCGACATGGAGTCCTTGCCGCCGATGGAGCCCACGCCAAGGTCAATCTGCGCCATGAGGGCGCCAAGCAGCGACGCAGCGGGCTTGCCCCAACGCTCGGGAACGTCACGCAGCGAACCAAAGTACTCCTGGAAAGTCAGGTAGGTATCCTCGCGCGCAAAACCCGCGGCCACGAGCTTGGCCACGCTCTCGACAACGGCGAGATACGCGCCCTTGAACTGGTTGGCCGATGACAGGTACGGATTGAAGCCCCAGGACATGCCACTCGTCGTGGTGGTCTCGCCCTCGACGGGGAGCTTGGCGATCATCGCCATGGGGGTGGTGAGCTGTCGTGCGCCACCAAAGGGCATGAGCACCGTATTGGCACCGATGGTGGAGTCGAACATCTCGACGAGGCCCTTATTCGAGGCGACGTTGAGGTCGGTGACGACGCTCTTCATGCGCTCGGCGAAGCTCTCGCCTTCCCAGTTGGGGATATAGTCCTCACCAGCGGAGATATGCACGTTCATCTGCTTGGA
>USOR01000156.1 GCA_900556425.1 uncultured Coriobacteriaceae bacterium | reverse complement strand
GAGCCAGCGCCGGTCTACTTTTCTGCGAATGAGCTTTCATCCTCGCACGATAAGATCGCGCGTTTGCTCGAAGCGAGCGGCATCGAATTCAGCACGCATCGCTCGCTTGTGCCAGAAGTGCATGGAGCGGATCTTATCTTCGAGCTGGCGCATCGTGGCGATGTAGGTTCTGTGGCGTTCGGTGCGCTGTTACACGATGAGCAGGTCATCGTTTCGGACGCTTCCGCACAGAGCATCGTCATGCGCGCAGCGGAGGTCTTGCCTAAGGATGCCCGCCTGCTCGAGATCGGCGCAGGCAGGGGAGTGAAGACCCTGCTCTTCCAAAGCGAATGTTCGCGCTGCAACATCCAGCTTGCTGAATATGATGCGCTCGATCTTTCAGTAAAGAAGCTGAGCGTGCTCGAAGAGCGCGTGGTGAAGGCAGGAGGCAGCATCGCTTCCGCTCTAGCCCACGATGCGACCAAGCCTCTTCCGGTAGCCGATGAAGCTTACGACCTCATCTTCATCGATGCGCCCTGCACGGGGCTGGGAACCTTGCGTCGCCACCCCGAGATCAAGGCGCGCCTTCACAAGGAAGATGCCAAGAAGCTCTCCGCAACCTCTCAGGCGATGCTCGTGCAAGCTGCGCCAAAGGTAAAGCTTGGTGGTTATCTCATGTTCGCCACGTGCACCATCCTGAAGGAGGAGAATGAGAAGACGGTCAAGCGCTTCCTTGCTTCACCTGCGGGTTCTGCGTTCGAAATCGTGCCGCTTGGCGCGCAGGGTACGCCGTTCTTCAAAACGCCTTTCGATACTGGTGCTGACCTTCATTTCGCAGCGTTGCTCCAGAAAAAGCGCTAGACCGCGCTCGGCGTGCGTGCTTTAATGAAATAAGTCTTTAATGGCGGTACAGAGAGACCGACAAGGCGTGAAACCTTCACAAGGCGAATAACCTTACCGTAGGCACTTCAAGTGCCGGTCTTCTGTGCACACTCGAACAGATAAGGGGAGTGCATGCAACGAAGCGAAACCAACCAAACCTGCGTGATGGACGAGGATGAGATCGAACGCACCCTCGTGCGCATGGCGCATCAGATCCTTGAGCAGAATAAGGGGTGTGAGAACCTCGCGCTCGTGGGAATCCTTACCCGTGGCGATATCCTCGCCCGCAAATTAGCCGACATCATCTATAACATCGAAGGCGTTCACGTTCCAGTGGGCTCGCTCGACATCAGCTTCTATCGCGACGATGTCGAGAACTTCCTCGCGCCGGTCGTGCATACAACCGAAATCCCCTTTACGCTCGAGGGCAAGACGGTCGTGCTCGTCGATGACGTGCTCTATACCGGACGCACCATTCGCGCGGCCATGGACGCCCTCATGGATTACGGTCGTCCCGATCGCATCCAGCTTGCTGTGTTGGTCGATCGTGGCCATCGCGAGCTTCCCATTCGTGCGGACTTCGTTGGCAAGAACGTTCCGAGTAGCAAGGATGAGTCGGTTCGCTTTTTCGCCGACGTTATCGACGGTCGCACGAGCGTCGAGATACTTCAGGCGCAGGGTCACATCGGATCGGCGCCCGTTCAGAGCACGGGCGAGCTTTCGCAAGCCTTCAACAAGGTCCTCGGAGGTGACCGCTGATGTTGCAGCACAAGCACCTCATCGATATCGACGAATACTCTGCAGATGAGATAATCGAGATTCTCGACACGGCAAAGAGCTTCAAGGAGGTCAACGACCGCACAATCAAGAAGCTCCCCACGCTGCGCGGTCGAACCATCATCAACCTCTTCCTCGAACCCTCGACGCGCACGCGCACGAGCTTCGAGATCGCCGGCAAGCGCCTTTCGGGCGATGTCATCAACTTCTCGGCATCGAGCTCCTCGACCACCAAGGGCGAGACCCTGGCCGACACGGCCGAGACGCTCGATGCCATGAACTGCGATCTTATCGTCGTGCGCAGCAAGCAGGAGGGAGCTCCGCGCATCCTGACCCAGCATATGGGCGCCCATGTGGTCAACGGTGGCGATGGCAAGCATCAGCATCCCACCCAGGCACTGCTCGACGCCTTCACGATTCGCGAGACGCTTGGCCACATCGACGGCCTCAAGGTCGGCATCGTGGGTGACATCGCGCATTCCCGTGTCGTCGGCTCCCTCGTGCCGCTGCTCAAGATCATGGGGGCCGAGCCCATCGTAATCGGTCCGCCTACGCTCATGCCGGCACGTCCCGATGTCCTGGGAGCGCGTTGCTCCTATACGCTCGATGACGTTTTGCCGGAGCTCGACGTCGTCTACATGCTGCGCATCCAGCAAGAGCGCCTCGAATCCGCCGCGTTACCATCGCTACGGGAGTACGCGATGCTCTACGGCATCAATCTCGCACGCATGGACGCGATGAAAGACGATGCGATCATCATGCACCCGGGCCCCATCAACCGTGGTGTCGAGCTTTCGCAAGATGCCGCCGATTCCGACCGTGCCGTGATTCTCGATCAGGTCAATTCGGGAGTTGCCGTGCGCATGGCTGTCATGTACCTACTGCTTGGAGGCGAAGACAATGGCGCTGCTGCTTAAAGATGCCCATGTGATCGATCCGCAAAACGGGATTGACGAGGTAACGAACGTTCTCGTGCGCGATGGCCTCGTCGTCGCCGTCGGCACGGATATCGAACTGCCCGAGAAGCTCCTCGTGAAGGATTGCACGGGCAAGTACCTCGTCCCCGGTATGGTCGACGTGCACGTGCACTTTCGCGATCCGGGCCAGGAATACAAGGAAGACATCATCACCGGCATGCGCGCCGCTGCCCATGGGGGGTTCACGGGCGTCGTGCCCATGGCCAACACCAATCCCGTGATCGACACGGGTGCCATGGTCGAGTACCTTCTTGAAAAGGGTGCCTGGGAGCCGGGCCGCACGCGCATCTATCCGCTTGGTGCCTGCACCAAGGGGCTTGCCGGCAAGGAGCTTGCCGAGATGGGCGATATGGTCGCCGCCGGTGCCGTTGCGTTTTCCGATGATGGCCATGGTATCCAGGACGGCGGCATGATGCGCCAGGTGCTCGATTATGCCAAGATGTTCGATGCACCGGTGCTGAGCCACTGTCAGATGGAGGACATCGTCGGCGCTGGCGTGGTCAACGAGGGTGTCGTCTCGACACGCCTGGGCCTCGCCGGTTGGCCTGCCGCAGGCGAGGAAACGCAGATCATGCGCGATATCGAGCTTGCGCGCCTCACGGGTTGCCACGTCCACATCCAACATCTCACCACGGCGCGCGCTGTCGACATGGTCGCTCGTGCAAAGGCCGAGGGTGTTCCCGTCACCTGCGAGGTAACGCCCCACCACCTCTTCCTCAACGAAGATGACATCAAGGCAGACAATTACGACACGAATCTCAAGATGAATCCGCCGCTGCGCACCAAGGAGGATAACCTCGCCTTGCAGGAGGCCCTCATCGACGGGCGCATAGATATGGTTGCCACCGACCATGCTCCGCATGCCGCCCACGAGAAGG
>USOR01000155.1 GCA_900556425.1 uncultured Coriobacteriaceae bacterium | reverse complement strand
ACATCATGCCCATCTACGATTACCTCACCACCATGGTGGGCAAGTACGACGTGCGGGTGCATCTCAACGAGGAGGTCTCGGCAGAGCTCGTCAGGCGAGAAAAACCCGATGTGGTCATGCTCGCCAACAGCTCGCCATATCTGATTCCCGACATTCCCGGTATCGACGGCAGCAACGTGTACACCATCCCCGGGCTTTCGAAGCTCGCGAAACTCCCGCTCAAGCTCTTCAGTCCCGAGTTCATACACAAGGCGAGCAGGCATTTCATGCCCGTGGGCAAGAAGATAGTCGTTTTGGGTGCCGGTGCCGAGGGCGCGCAGTGCGCAACGTTCATGGCCCACTGCGGAAAGGACGTCACGCTGCTCTCGGAAGACGATGACATCGGCGGATTGGTTCCCGTGCCCTACAAGGTGCGCTTGGAGCCCTGGTTCGAGGAAAACGGCGTCGAGGTCGTGCGCAATGCCACATGCAAGGAGATCCGCAAGGGTCTCGTCATTGCGGAGGTGGATGGCAGGGAGCGCACCTTTGGCTGCGACAGCGTTCTCGTCATGCTTCCCGAGAAGCGCGATGCCGCGTTTTGCGATGAGCTCAGGAACGCGGGTGTCGAGGTCGTGGAGATTGGCTCCACGCTGGGAGGCGATAACGCGTTCGTCAAGCACGCCATCATCGATGGCAGAGAGGCTGCATGCCGGATTTAGTCGCTTGATCCACTGCTCGAGGACTTCTCGTCTTGCTCGAGGCGGGGAGCCTTTCCCCTCCATATCTTACCTTTTGGTAAGGACTAACTTATTTGTGCGTTATTGAGCGCCGTTTCCTGCCGGCCATACCATTTCCCTTAGATGGGATACATGCATCTTCCCGTAACCCGATCGTGTCGATCGCAATGCTTTGCACGGGCGTAGATGCAGATGGGAAGGCGCCTCGCGATATCGGACTCCCGCACATGGAGCAGTTTGTTTTGGGGCGCATGGAGGTCTTTACGAAAGGGGAGCACGCATGGCAAAAGAAGTTCAACCCGCCCAGAAGAACGCATCGCTTTTCAAGTCGATACTCTCTGGATGCCTGGGTAACGTCCTGGAATGGTACGACTATGGCCTATACGGTTACTTTGCGGTTGTCATTTCCGCGGAGTTCTTCACGTCCGAAGATCCCGTTGTCGGCATTCTCATGAGTTTCATGGTGTTTGGCGTCGGCTTTGTCGTGCGCCCCATTGGCGGCCTCATCATGGGAGCCTACGCGGATAAGCACGGGCGCGTGAAGTCGCTCACCGTCACCATCATGGCGATAGGCATATGCACCATGCTCATGGGATGTCTGCCGACCTATGAGCAGATTGGCATCATGGCACCCATCCTGCTCACGGTCCTGCGCTTGCTGCAGGGCCTGGCGACTGGCGGCGAGTTCGGTTCCGCCCTCACGTTCATCTCTGAGTTCAACAACGGCAAGAACACCTCCTTCCTCGTCAGCTGGCAGCCGTTCAGTGTCGGCGTCGGCATGCTCATCGGATCGATCACCGGTCTGATTTGCACGTCGGTGCTATCCCAGCCCGATCTTTACGCCTGGGGTTGGCGCATTCCGTTCCTCATCGGCATCGTCGTCGCCATCTATGGCGTCTACCTGCGCAAAAGCGTGCCCGAGCCTCCCGAGTTCGAGAAGATGAAGGAGCAGAAGAAGGCCACCGAGGAAGATCACACGCCCGTCAAGGTCCTCTTCAAGAAGCATTGGGTCGCCATGATCACCAACATCGGCCTGCTTGCCGGCACCAGCGTCTCCTACTACCTGTTGGTGACCTACCTGCCTACCTATATCAAGGAGTTCGTCGGCGGGACCATGCTCGAGGGCTTTATCGTCAATACCGCCGTCGTTGCTGTATATTTGGTCCTCTGCCCGTTTGCGGGCATGTTCGCGGACAAGTTCGGGCGCAGGAAGTCTGTCATCATCGCGTGCCTGGGATTCATCGTACTTGCCTACCCGGTCTTCTGGGCCGTCATCAACGGGCATGCCGTGCTGATCATGATCTGCGCCCTGGCATGTCTGCTGCCCTTCCAGTCACTCAACGCGGTGGCGGTGGCCACGGCGGCATCCGAGGTGTATCCCACCGAGACGCGCAACAGCGGCGTCGGTCTCGCCTACAACCTTGCGGCCGCGGTTTTTGGCGGCATGGCCCCGGCCATTGCGACCGCGATTATCGCCGGGACGGGAAATGCGATCTCCCTTGCCTTCTTCATCATCGCCGCTGACGTCGTTTCGATTCTCGTCGCGATCTTCCTCATGAAACGCTACTACCGCAAGGACGGTACACCGGTTAATAGCTAGCCCTGCCACAGATTAGTTCGTCTCGCGCCGTCATATGGGCGCAGGGGGAAACGTCCTCCTGCGCCCTTACAGTTCTCGTTTGCCTTTTCAAAGGGAGAGGGTCCGATGAAAGAGCCCGTTGCCATACGTACCACGCGTAGCGTCATCACCCTGTGCTTCGCCGTGTGCTACATCATCAACGTCTTTCTGCATGCTCCGCTGCTCGATGACGTGAACGCTGTCCTCATGGTCGTGGTGCTCGTGATGAGCATTTTCGTCTCGACGGGATCGTCACGGCTCATCGGCATCGTCCTCATTGTCATAAGCGTCGGGTTGCTGCTGTATGCCCAGGCACCGGTCGAGGAATGGGTGCGTGCGCTTCGCAAGAACGCCGACCTCATCGTCATGTTCATCCTGATTCCGCTTATTGGCATACCCGTCCAACATGGGGGCTATAACGAATCGCTGAGGAGCCTGTTTGCGCGATATGCCAACTCGGAGGGACGATACTATTCGCTCGTAAGCGGCATGGCGGCTGTAGCCGGTGCGCTCATAAGCATCGCCGCCGTACCGCTTACGTTCGAGATGTCGCGTGAAAGCCGTCTGGGAGCCAACAAGAGGCTCCTGGGGACGGCCCTTGCGCGCGGGTTCGTCACGTGCATGATATGGGCGCCCACGTCGGCGACCATCGCTCTGGTCGTTTCGGTGACAAGCGCAGAGTGGGTGAGCTTTGCCCCCTGCGCAATCGTTTGCGCTCTTGTCGCAGAGGGCGTCGGCATCCTGATGACGGTGCTCTCGCGCAAGCTGGGTGGGAAGGCTTCCGCGATGGACGATGGCGCGAGTGCATCCAAGGATGCCCCCGGAAGCATCGACAAGGCAAAGGTGGCGGAGCTCGCCGTCTTCTCCGTGCTCCTCATAGTCTTCATCGCCCTGGTTTCCCAACTGTTCGGCCTTTCGGCCATCATCGTCGTCGCCATGGCATCGCTGGTGTGGCCCTTTGTCTGGATGCTCTTCATCAGGCGGTTTTCCCTATATCGCAAGGAGCTCAAGAACGCGTATTTCGAGAAGAAGCTTCCCGGTGCCAAGAACCAGATCGTCCTCTTCGCGGGAGCGGGCATGCTCGCCCAGAGCATCGGATATTCGGGCATCGGGGATGTCATCGCGCAAGCCCTCGTGCTCACCACCGGTCAAAGCGTGCTGCTTCTGACGACGGCCATCGTC
>USOR01000154.1 GCA_900556425.1 uncultured Coriobacteriaceae bacterium | reverse complement strand
GGGCTGCCATACCGTACCCGATTGCGATGCCCGCGAAGATGATGGGGAAGAAATGGCCGCCACGCCAGCCCATGTTCAGGCAAAGCTGCGTTGCGAACACCTTGACGAAGCCGGTTGCGATGAGAAGTCCCGCGCCTATCGTCGTCCAGGCAAGGGACAGCTCCTCGGTCTGGGCTTCGCCCGCAAACAGCACGAAAGGCAGCGCGACACCGAGCGCTCCGAGAACGAGACCGGCAAGTGCGGGCTTCACGATTACGTGGTTTCCCATGAGCGCGGAGAGCTTGCGCGCGAGTGCCCCGAACGGGAAGTAGAGCCAGCCCGCCACCGCGCCGATGGCGACGAGAGGCAGCGCCCAGAGCAGCTCGAGCGGGCCGAGCGCGATATCGCTGAAGTGGGGGAGACCGCCGCTGCGCCCGAAGATGGACCCGAGCAGCGCCATCATCCCCATTGCCCCTGCGGCTGCCAGCACGTAGACGACGATCTTGACCGGTTTGGATACGTCGAGTTTGATCTCGCTTACCGGGCGGCTTCCGTTGGACTCATCGGCTGATCCGAAAACGGGCACGGCAAGGCCGAAGAGCGGCGTGGAGAAGATCGCCGATATCGCGGCGGCACAGCCTGCTTCGGCGAGCTCGCGCATCTCGGCACCCATGAAGCGCAGGCGATCGCCCACCCAGGTGCAAAGCCCGGCGATAACGCCGGTCAAACCCGCCTCGGGACCTATCGAACCGCCAAACAGCAGCGGGAAAAGCGCACCGAAAAACGATGCGCCCAGATGCTTGTACTCGTATCGCCCCTTGCTCTTGACCTGGGACATCACGGTATTCATGTCATCGGGATAGGGTCCGAACCTCTTCGCGAACAATCCGATGCACAGGCCACCGAGCGTGCAAAAGACGATGGGGTAGAGAACAGCCGGCAATCCAGCTGCCGCAAGCGAGGCGGGAACGACGTCCCAGAGCAGATGGATGCCTGCGTTCATGAGGAAGAAGAACGCCCAGACGAAGGCACCGGCAAAGGCGCCAAAGGCAATCGTCATCACGATGAACAAGGCTCTTCTCACGGCTTGTTGGCTTTCCCATGCTCGGCTTACGTGGTTTCGCACGTGGTAATTATGACCGTCTGACCTGCGAATGAGAAGTGGCGAGAGACGGTGATATAGAATGTGCCCATGAGGACTCGTATCACGAAATACCAGCGTACCTCCCGGCCACGCTACCTTTTTGCGCTCACCCTCGTCCTTGCGCTCGGGCTCTTGGCCGGTTGCACGCAGGACCTGCCTCTCGGGAACATCTTGTCGCAAGACCGCGCTGCGGACGCTCCTGCCAGCGAGGCTGCGACCAGCTCCGTCTTTGACCTCAACTCGATTCCTCCCAACGACGGCAAGGGCTATGTCGAGCTCAACGGCGGCAAGCCCACGTTCACCGATGCCGACAAGGCTCTTCCGTACGGCTATGAGTCATATGCGCCGCTCGATAGTCTCGGCAGATGTGGGGCAGCCATGGCGCTCGTCGGCGTCGAGACCATTCCGGAGCCAGGCAGCAAGCGCCAGAACATCAGCAAGATCCATCCGAGTGGCTGGGAGCAGGCACGTTACGACTTCATCCCCGGCGAGGCCCTATACAACCGCAGTCATCTGATCGCGCGCGAGCTCACGGCCGAGGAGGCCAACCCCAACAATCTCATCACGGGCACGCAGTACATGAACCAGTCGAGCATGCGTCCCTTCGAGGATGCCGTGCGCAACTTCATCGACTTGACCGGCTACCATGTGCTCTTCCGGGCAACGCCCATCTTCCAGGGAGACGAGCTCGTGGCTCGCGGCGTCCAACTCGAAGCGTGGTCGCTCGAGGACGAGGGAGACGGCATATGCCTCAACGTCTACTGCTACAACGAGCAGCCGGGTGTGACCATCGATTACGCGACGGGCGTCTCCTGGCTGTAGGTCTTACGGTGCCTGCATGCCGCAAATAGCCATGGGTCGGGTCACGCGCGTTTGCCCATTGCCCATCCGATGGCTCCCCCTACGATGGCAAACGCAATCCATCCGAGTCCCATCGAATAGAGCGGCAGCCAGTCGAGAGGTATCACGGTGAGCACACCCGTGCTGTACAGCTCGAGGGCGACGCCCGCTAGAAACGCACCGATAGCCGCACCTTGATAGACATGGCGGCAGGTGATGTGCTTGTGGAAGAGCAGCAACACGACCACGGCGATGAACGGCGGGTAGACGATGCCCAGCACCGGGTCGGCAAGCTGGATGATGTTGTCAAGTCCGATATCGCAGATGAGGACGCCGATAACGCAGTCGATGAGGAGCAAGACGTTGTAGGAGACCTTGTCCTTGAAGAGCACGCAGAAGAAGTCCGCGGCCGAGCTCACGAGTGCGACAGCGGTTGTCACGCATGCCAGTAGCACGACGACGCTGAGGAGAACCATACCCGTGTCGCCGAGCAGCGCATTCACGACTGCCACGAGCAAATCGGCCTGTAACATGCTGCTTCCGAGTGCGAGTGACGTGGCTCCCAGGTACGTCAGGCCGCCATAGACGATGGCGAGCATGACCACCGCGCATATGCTCGCACGCGCCAGCAGAGACAGCCTGTCGCGCTCCTGGGAATGGCTCTTCACGACGGCAGAGTCGAGAATGATGATCGAGAATGCCGCTGCGCCCAGGACGTCCATCGTCTGGTATCCCGCCCGGACGCCTTCCTGAAACACCGTGCTCGTGAGGGGAGCCTCGATAGGCCCGATCGGGTGAACGATTCCCACGACAATCAACACGAGGATGCCAAGCACCAGGGTGGGCGTGAAGAACTTGCCGATGATGTCGACGACGCGCGATTTGCGACAGGCGAGGAGATAGACGATGGCGAAGAACACGATGGAAAACGGGACGAGCCATGCGGATGCCGCGTTGCCGAGATAGGGGGCGACCGAAAGCTCGAAGGTCGTCGCCGCCGTGCGGGGCATGGCGAAGACAACGCACAGGCACAGGATTGCAGCCGTGCCCAAGATGGTGCCGCCTACCTTGCCGAGCACCTTGTCGAAGGCGTCGCGTGGGCCACCCACCGCGTTCATCACGAAGACGCCGAGGCACGACAGCACCGCATCGACAAGCAGAAAGCCGACGAAGCCCCATGCCCACAGGTCACCGCTTTCCTGACCGAGCGTCGGCGGAAAGATGAGATTGCCTGCCCCGAAGAACATCGCGAACAGGGCGAACCCGACGATGACCGAGTCCTTTGCCAAAGATATGTTGCCGAGCGCCTTCATACGAGCATTGTAGCGCGATGAGAAGGAAGAGGGCTTGACGCGTTCTAGCGCAGGGTGCGCAGGTAGCCCTTCATTTCGCTGGTGATGCGTCGGCTCTCGATGGCCTTCTGGATTGCCTTGCGGCGCGTCCATTCGTCAAGCAACGCCTCATCGCCTTGCAGCTCGAGATACGGAAGCGCGGACGTTTCCTGCTTCGCAAGCGCTTCGGCAAAGTACCAGGCACGCATCATGTCAACGTAATAGACATCGTCTTCGCTGGCGGGGTTTTCGGC
>USOR01000153.1 GCA_900556425.1 uncultured Coriobacteriaceae bacterium | reverse complement strand
CGTAAGGTTGTCCTCGGGAGCGGATGCCGCAAAGGACTGGCTCACGCTCGGTCTGCCGCCGAGGTCCATGCTCGCCTGCTGCTCGGTGCCATCGAAGCCCGTGGCGATGACGGTGACGCGGATTTGGTCGCCCATGGACTCGTCGATGACGGTACCGAAGATGATGTTCGCATCTTCGTCGGCCGCGGAGTTAATGATCTGCGAGGCCTCGTCGATCTCCTGCAGGCTCATGTCGCTACCACCCGTGATGGAATACAGGATGCGGTCTGCACCCACGATGGAAGACTCGAGGAGCTTCGAGGAGATGGCCTCCTTGGCAGCATCGGCCGCGCGATTCTCGCCTGAGGCGATGCCGATGCCCATCATCGCGGAGCCAGCATCCTTCATGATGGCGCGGACGTCTGCGAAGTCGAGGTTGATGAGACCGGGGATCGTGATGAGGTCCGTAATGCCCTGGGTGCCCTGACGCAGGATGTCATCCGCGATGCGGAACGCGTCGAGCATGGAGGTGCGCTTCTCGATGACCTGGAGAAGGCGGTCGTTGGGAACGACGATGAGCGTGTCGACCTTCTGGGCGAGCAGGGCGACGCCCTCCTCGGCCTGGTTCATGCGCTTGCGTCCCTCGAAGCCGAAGGGCTTGGTGACAACGCCAACCGTAAGAGCGCCAATCTCCTCCATGGCAATCTCTGCCACGACGGGAGCGGCACCCGTACCCGTTCCGCCGCCCTCGCCCGCAGTGACGAAGACCATGTCTGCACCGGCAAGCGCGTCGCGGATATCGGCACGGGACTCCTCGGCCGCCTGCGCGCCAATCTCGGGGTTGGCACCGGCACCGAGGCCACGCGTAAGCTCTTCGCCGATGTGAACCGTGCGGTCTGCATCGGACATGAGCAGTGCTTGTCTATCGGTATTGATGGCGATGAACTCGACACCCTTGACGCCGGCCTCAACCATGCGGTTGACGGCATTCGTGCCGCCGCCGCCAACGCCGACCACCTTGATTACAGCGAGATGGTCAGATCCTGTGTACTCGGGCATGTCAGTCCTTCCTACGTTTAAGGAATCCTCGTCATCCGTCGGGATTCCTTTTTGTGCTCCGTTTAGTCTGTCAAATGTTAGAAAAATCAGTCCAGACAAGTATACACTTCGCGCAAAGTATCGCCACGATATCCATCATTTTTTAGGTGAATTTTGCGTGTTTTCCTCTATGATTTCTAGTCAAATTTAGTGTTTTGAGCAATTTACATCAACAAAGCCCTTTCACACCTATGTGACTACCATTCTCCCGCCGACGGTTTTGAAACGAGCGTTGATCATCTCGTTCCCAGTTTCTTGGAATCACTCCAAACCGTTGCATTCGCTCGGCTATTCAACCGCAAGGCGCAAGATACTATGCGGCCCGCATGTCACTGTCATGCGGGCCGCCAGGTGCTTTCTACCAGGTGCGCGATGCCATGGTGCGGAACTGCGCCACCGTAGGCACATGCGCGTTGAGACCGCCATCGACGGTGACGACCTGACCGGTGAAGTAGGCACTCTCGTCAGAGCCGAGGTAGACGCACATTGCGGCGATGTCCTCGGGGCTTCCGTAGCGCGTCACCTCGATGTTATCCAGGAAGATCTGCTTGAGCGCGTCGGGGACCTTCGACTCGTTTTCCGGCGTCACGATGAGACCAGGGCGCACGCAATTGCAGCGGATATCCTGCTTGCCATATTGCAGTGCGGTGTATTGGGTGAGCATCTCGACGCCGGCCTTCGCGCAGGCATACGCCGTCGTGCCCAAATCGCCCGCGCACGATGCCATCGAGCCGATGTTGATGATGGAGCCACCTCCGTTCTTCTGCAGGTAGGGCAGCGCGACCTTGGTGCAGTAGAAGGTGCTGCGAATGTCGCTCGCAAACACGGCATCCCATTCCTCGAGCGAGATCTCGTCAACGCGGCCGTCTTTGAGGGCCATGCCCGCAGCATTGTTCACGAGGATGTCGATCTTGCCATAGGCAGCCTCGGTATCGGCAAAGAGTGCATCAACGGTCTCGGGCTTGGTGATATCGAGGAAGTGGAACATCGCCTCGCCACCTGCCTCGGCAATGGCATCGACCACGGCCTGGCCACGCTCCTCGCGACGGCCGCACACGACGACCTTCGCGCCCTCGGCGCCATACATTTTGGCAATTCCCGTTCCGATGCCGCTCGTCGATCCCGTGACGATGGCGACCTTGTCCTTCAAACGATCCATTTCGCTTTCCCTTCATACGCCTGCATGGAAAACCAGCATGCTCGCATGGCGATATGCGAGCACTCGGGTTCCTGGTAATTCTAGACGATTGACGAAAAAGCCAGGTTGCGGATTGCTCCTACTCCCCTTCGAGCATGCGATAGGTGGGGCGCGTCGGGACGCGGACGTTGATGTAGGAGATCCTCCCCTCGTATTCGTTGAGCAGCGAGTTGATGACCGCTTCCTTGACCTCGATGTCGCTCGAATCGCCAAAGGCAACCGTCACGCCGTCAACCAGATTGAGCGAGGTCTTGATGGAGGACTCGGCCGAGATGCTCACGATGCGCGAGCGCAGGTCATCGCTGATGGAATTGAGGATGTCGAGCGCGTTGTTTATACCACCATCCGCGCACATGGCACCCGAGATGGGCGCCGGCATGGACGGTGACACGTCGATGATCTTCATCGCGTTTTCCCAGTCATCGGTCGTGGCAGCGGAGAGCCATGCGCCATCCGTCGAGATAACCCAATTCGAGCGATCGTTGATCTTGACGACAGCGCCCGGCTCGCGCTCGGTGATGTCAATCACGATGGTATCGGGAAAGACGCGGTGAATGGCCGCGTTCTGCACCCAGGCATTGTCCTCGAGACGCTCCTTGATGCCCTTGGAATCGAGACGTAGCAACGTCGAGTCATCGGACACGGCGGCAATGCTCGTGATCTCCTGGCTCGTAAGATGAGCCGAGCCGTTGACCTGCACGTTGTTGACATGGAAGAGGTCGGAGCGATAGATGAAGATGCTTCCGAAGATGACGAGGAGGATGACCGCGATGACAATGGCGATGCGGGCGATATAGCGCAGGTACTGCCAGCGTTGACGCTTGGCGCGCTGCTCGGCACGGATATCGCCAGCACGCCTGCCCTTGTCGAGGGCCTTCCTCTTGGACTCGTTGGCCTGCTTCTGGGCGTTCTCGGATGATTGGCGCGCCTTGTTGGTACGCTGCAGACGTGCGGACTTCTTGTTCTGGTGAGCCTTGACCGACGAGCGCCGTGCCCGCGAGCCAGCTCCTGTATTCTGCTTTCTGCCCCGCCTCGAGCGGGAGCTCGAGGAATCTGACCTCGAGCGAGAGGCTGATGCCATAGCACTCCTTCACGCGATCACGCGCGACGTATGAGCAATTCTACTCCCCGGCCAATGCATGCGTGAGCAGCGGTGCCATCGCCGTGACATCCCCCGCCCCCATCGTGATGATGAGGTCGCCCGCCGAGAGCCTTTGCAGCAGGAAGGGGATGATCTCGGGGCGATGGGGCAACCAGGCAACCTGCTGACGGGGG
>USOR01000152.1 GCA_900556425.1 uncultured Coriobacteriaceae bacterium | reverse complement strand
ACACGTAGATGGTCGCGACCGAACCGAGGCACTTGGCCGCCACGGCCTCGGCAAGGGTCACATCGTCCTCGTCGGGGCTAATGACGACGTTGCCATTGCTGGAGGTCACCGTCGCGCCCTTGAAGGCGTCGAGCACGGGGGTGAAGCTACCCAGGCACAGGACAAGCGCGACGGAGACGACGCCGCCGAGCAATCCGTAGAGGAACGACCTGAGGCCGCTCTTGGAGTCCTTGGACTTGGGCTGCTTTGCCTTGGGGGCGCTCTGATTGGTGACAGGGGGTGTGGATGGCGGTGTGACGGGAGGTGCGCTTTGCGCGCCCTCGGGGGGAACCGGCCTATCGGAGCCGCTTTGATTCATGTTAGGCCCTCACTTTCGAGCGAATAAACCTGCGTGTTGCCATAGTAGCCTTTGTGGAGAAGAATCGCCCCACGCAGTGGTGCATTAACACGAAACCGTAACAAAGGGGCGCGTCGTCTCCGCGCACGATGATACGACCCGAAGCTTGAACGAAGATTGAAAGGAGGGGGAATTTCTACTGAGCAATTTTGCTCAGTAGTAGCGCAAATTTGCTCAATAGGATAGTGAGAGAGATTTCTCGACTCCGCTTCGCTCCGCTCGAAATGACAGGGGGACCACTCGAAATGACAAAGAGGGCGGCGTTACTCGAATTCCTCGCGCTCGGCTATCTTGCCCGAGAGGATGCGCTCCTGGGCATCGGCAAGCTCCTCGGGCGTGTTCACGTTGATGAAGCATCCACCACGCGGCTCGGCCTCGGCAACACGCTGCCCGTCGAACTCCACGACGTCAATCTTATCGAGCCAGGCATTTGCCTTGGCCTCACCCGCCTCCGTCGCCTCGTGAATGACGGGCAAGCAGCTCGAGCGCCGGTAAACACCATGGAAGGGCTCGTAGCCGTGCTTCGTCCTGGGGACAGCCGCATCCACGCCCTCCTCCATGAGCGCCTCGAGCTCGGCGCTGATAAGGTTGCGCGAGGGGAAGATCATGTCGCATGCGACGAGTGCCACGTACTCGTTGGATGCCGCGTTGATGGCCGTGTAGACGCCACGCAGGGCACCACGCTGCTCGTACTCATCGGTGACGAGGCGAATCTTGCCGAGGTCGACCAGATCATCGAGGAAATCGAGGTTCTCGGGCTCGTTGGTGGTGATGATGAACTCGTCTGCCAGCGGAAGCAGGCGGTTGATGCCACGCCAGATGAGCGGTTCGCCCAGGAAGGGCACGGTCGCCTTGCTGCGACCCATGCGTCGGGATTCGCCGCCTGCCTGCAGGACGATGGTCAGGTTACCGCTCTTGCTCATTTTTCCTCCGCTATGTATCTCTACGAAGAATACTGGCCGTGGGCGACATTATGGACGACTAGCGCTCGTTCGCAAGAAGTCTGCGAAAAGCGGCAAGGCGCACGGGCTCGATAGCGTCGCGTACGGCACAGCCCGGCTCGTCACCATGCGTGCAGTCGCGAAAGCGACAGCCCAGAGCCGCCTCCGCAATGTCGTCGAAGGCGAGCTTGAGACTCGTCTCCATGTCGAGGATCTGCAATGTGCGCAGACCGGGCGCATCGATGATGAGACCACCCTGCGGCAGCGGTATCATGCGCCGTGCCACCGTGGTGTGGCGCCCCTTGTCGTCCGATGCGCGCACATCGCCTGTCGCCAGAGCCTCCTCGCCCAGAAGCGCGTTGACGAGCGACGATTTACCGACGCCGCTTTCCCCGAGCAAAAGTCCCGTCGTGTAGTCGGAGAAGATCCCGCGCAACTCGTCGATGGAATCCTCGTCCTCGACGGAGACAACGAAGAGGGGCACCTCCGGGGCGATGAGGCGAATGCGCTCGCGGATGGCCTCGATGGCGGCCTCGTCTGCCATGTCTCCCTTCGTAAGCACGACGACAGGCGTCGCCTTGCACCCCGCAACGGCCACCATCTGCCGTACGAGCAGCCCCTCATCGATTCCCTCACCCGTAAGGGACTGGCAGATGAGCACGATGTCGACATTGGCGGCCAATACCTGACGACGCGGTTGTCGCTCCCGTCCGATGCGTTTGACGCGCGCGATCTCGTTGCGACGGGGCAGCACGCACTCGATGACGGCTTTCTCGTGACCATGCGGATGATGCAGCGCCACCCAATCCCCCACCGCCACGATGCTGTCGTCGCTCTTCTTGATGGAGGTCGCAAGCTCGGCACGTTCGGTTGTGCGCGGCGTGCACACGAGCGGGTAGCCTCGATCAAGCGATATGACGCAGCCTGGCTCGCAGGGCTTGCCTTCGCGCGTGAGCCTGGCGTTTGCCTCCTCGAATGCCTCGCGCATTGAATCGCGATAGGCAAGGCGGTCAAAGGGCATCATGTCTGCGCCTTCCTCTGGAAATACCGCCGTGCGAGCAAGTAGAGCATGAGGAATAGGGCCGCCACCGCACAGAGCGCCAGCGCGGCTTCAAGACGCCCCGGCACGACCATGTGCGTCACCGGGCCACCGTTGTCTGTGACCTCGGCGGCAGATGCGTGCACGTCAAGCTCGCCCTCATGCTCCGGACAGGCGATGTGGTAGGTGCCCGTAATCTTGAGCGTAGTGCCCGTCGTATGGTAATCGCCCACGTTTTGAATGAGCTTGGCAAGATCGTCGGACAGGTAGACGCTGATGACGGCATTTGAGGTGCCGCTGATATTGGCCCACTTGTAGCCTTCGCCCGCATTGACGACGCCTCCCACGGCCTCGCCCGTGAAGCTCACCTCGCTGTCGTTGAGGGCGCGATTCGTCGAAACCAGGACGCCTACGCGCGTCTCGATGACAACGTTTTCCTCGTCGGTCAGGGAGTTCCCGAGCTTGTCGAGAGACTCGAAGCGGTCTGAAAGAGAGCCGATCTCGAGATTGCCGCCGCCAACATTTTGGGTGTCCGACGGCGCGGCAAACGCTGGCAGCGTCATGCCCGCGAGCGCCAGGGCACACGCAAGGACGAAGCTGCATGTCATGCGCCTTGTCATTTTTTCCTCCGCACCCACTTCGAGCGTCGACGCGGAACGAGGAAGGCAAGCATCTCGACGACCATCGCCAGAATCGCGATGAACTCAAGACGGCCGAGCCACATCTCGAAGATGTAGATGATCTCGAGGCCATTCGGCATGCCGGGTGCGGCGACACCCAACGAAAGCCCCGTGTTCGATGCCGCCGAGACGGAGTCGAAAATCGCGGGCAGCGCTTCGTAGCCATAGGCGATGCCGGCGATGGCGCCAACGGCGTAGGTAACCATGTAGAGCAGGAAAATGATCATGGCCGAGGACACGAGCTCCGGCGTGAGGCGATGCCGGCCCTTCTGGAAGTAGAAGGTGCGAGGACGCGCGCGGTCGGGAGCGAGCGCCTCGCGGATGGCCTGCACGACGGAACGCGCGATGATGCCGATGCGCAGCGCCTTGATGCCACCAGAAGCCGAGGACGAGGAACCGCAGATCGTCATCGACAAGATGATGACGAAGAGCGCTCCCGAACCCATGGCGAAGAGAACCTGCCCACCCTGGAGCGTCGAGAAGCCAAGGTTGAAGCCGCCCGAGAGCAC
>USOR01000151.1 GCA_900556425.1 uncultured Coriobacteriaceae bacterium | reverse complement strand
GCAGCAATATTTTCCCCGCAGAACTTGTGCGGGAACGAATGATGCAGCTGAACAGCGTTCACCAGAAAAATAAATCCGTTTACGTAAAAAAACTTTTCAATAACTTAAAAATATGCTGTTGACTTCTATCTCCAGTGGAGTAGATTGTACGCGTAGGATATACGCGTATCGCAATAGAGGGGTTTCTTCTGCATCTTGCGCATTTGGGGAGGAAGCATGGCGGCACCAAGGAACGACGAGGAGCGCGCACGCCTCTACACCACGGCCATGAGGCTGTTTGGCGAGAAGGGATATATCGCCACGTCCTATCAGGACATCGCCGATGCCTGTGATACGAGCAAATCGGTCGTCCAGCATTACTATCCCCGCAAGGAGATGCTCCTCGCCCTTTTTCTCGATAAGCATTTTGATTGGGTACGCGAGACGGCGTGCAGGCTTTCTCCGCCTCGTGCCGGCATCATGCAGACGCTATGCATGATGCTCTTTATTCACTTTGGCAAGCTCATCGCGGATGAGAAGAGCTCTCCGCTTATTCGGGATCTCCTGAGTTTCCGAACGTTTATCGAGGGGCTGGTTATGCGTGAGCGCGACTGGCTCATCGCGCGCTGGCCCGATGCCATCGACAAACAATATCTGGGCGATTGTCTCGTCGTCGCCCTCAACGGTGCCTACGGCCTGCTTTCCATCACAACGCTCGAAGACCGCATCGTGACACCGGAATACGTCATGCGCCTGTCCTTCGCCCCTTTCGCCATATCGCAGGGTCTGAGCCCTGAACACGTAGAGAACATTATCGAGGAATGCAGCGTGCTGCAGGTAACACAGTAGGAGGAGCGTCATGAGACCAATGGAATTCGCAAAGAGGACGGCGGCCAACAAGGCCATCGACTACTTCATGGAAGATCCCGTTCCGCGTATCGAGAGCATGATGACGAAAATCGACAAAATGCTTCCGGACGCGCTGTTTCCCTCGCAGCGCAAAGCATTTGCTAAGGCCATCGAGGAGCGCAACAACTGGTATCAACTCTTATGCCGTATTGCCGATCTTGATCCCGAGGTCGCCACGGGCATGCTCAAGTGCTTCCTGACCGAGGCGAACCTCATCGCCTGGGACAAGCAGGAGAAGTCACGTGAGAAGTATCAGTGCAACGTGCCCTGGGCCGTCTTGCTTGACCCAACGAGCGCCTGCAATCTGCATTGTACGGGGTGCTGGGCGGCGGAGTATGGTCACAAGCTCAATCTGAGCTACGAGGACATCGACTCCATCATCAATCAGGGCAACGAGCTCGGTACGCACGTCTTTATATATACGGGCGGCGAGCCGCTCGTGCGAAAGGCAGACCTCATCAAGCTCTGCGACGCTCATCCTGACTCCGCCTTCCTCTGCTTCACCAACGCCACGCTCATTGATCGGGATTTCGTCGAGGAAGTCGCCCGCGTGAAGAACTTCATCCCGATTATCTCGGCCGAGGGCAGCGAAGAGACTACCGATGCGCGTCGAGGTGCTGGCACCTACCAGAAGATCGACAAGGCCATGGACCTGCTCAAGGCGCGCGGCATCCCCTTTGGCGTCTCCATTTGCTATACGAGCCAGAACGCCGATGCGGTCTGCACCGAGGAGTACTACGATTGGCTTATCGACAAGGGCGTGTTCTTCGCCTGGATTTTCACCTACATGCCCGTGGGCAAGGACTCCCCGGCCGAGCTCATGCCGAGTCCTCAGCAACGCGAGATGCTCTATGACTTCAACCATGCGATGCGGCACGAGAAACCGCTGCTGACCCTCGATTTTCAGAATGATGGCGAGTTCGTGGGTGGCTGCATTGCCGGTGGTCGTCGCTATCTCCATATCAATGCCAACGGCGATGTGGAGCCTTGCGTGTTCATTCACTACTCGAATGTCAACATCCACGACGTGGGCTTGCTTGATGCCCTGCGCTCGCCGTTGTTCATGGGTTACTACCATGGTCAGCCCTTCAACGACAATCACCTGCGCCCCTGTCCGATGCTGACCTTGTCCAGGAGGAGACGGTCTACGAGCTTACCGCCAAGACACGTCCCATGGCACAGCGCTGGGCGCCTGTCGCCGAGCGCATCTGGACCGACCCGGGCGATGAGCGCGCTTCCGAGCGTCATCGCGATGATTTGGGCCAGGCAACATCCGATCTCAAGAAGTTCGAGCGCGACGGCCGCGTGGTGCGGAGCGCCTTCGACGAGGAGCGCGACCTGCGCAGTGTCGCCGAGCGCGAGCAGGAGATGGATTGCAAACTGCGTGAAATTACCGAGACCGAGAGCGAGAAGGTGCTCGTCTAGCCAGGCGATGCGCTGTCAGATTGACCCATGCGGTCGAGTGAGGAGGGACGCATGAGAGAGAGGAACGTAAGCCGCCGGTCATTTGTGGCTGGCACGGCAGCTGCGACAGCGGCCGCGTGCTTGGGCACGGGAGCACTTCCGTGCGCAAAGGCACTGGCCGATAACGTCGACCCTGCCGGAGAATGGGTGAGGACGACTTGTTCGCCCAACTGCACGGGAGCTTGTGGTCTCAAGGGCTTCGTGCACGAGGGACAGATCAAAATGATCTCGCAAGCATCCGATTATCCCTTCGAGGGGTACAACCCGCGCGGTTGTCTCAAGGGCATATCCGTCAACACGATGCTATACGGGCCGCATCGGCTCACCAAGCCGCTCGTCAAGAACGAGGAGACGGGCAAGATGGAGGAGACCGACTGGGACACGGCGCTCGACGCGGCTGCGACCAAGCTGCGTGACGTCATGGACAAGTACGGGCCGGAGTCCGTGGGCGTGATTTGGCAGGTGCAGGGCACTGGCCATATCCAGAAGGGCTCGATCATTCGTCTTTCCAACATGATGGGGTGGTCGGCTATCGGCTGCTACGAGATGAACGGCGACCTCCCCATGTTCTGGCCCGAGACCTTTGGCGTGCAGAGCGAGGAACTCGAGTCGTACTGCTGGGAAGACTCCAAGTACACGATGATCTTTGGCTCGAATGTCATGGTCACGCGCCTTCCCGATGCGCACTTTCTCAACATCTCGCGCGAGAACGGCGGCAAGGTGGTTAACTTCGATCCCAACTACTCGGCGACCTCCGAGAAATCGACCGAATGGGTGCGCCTCAAGCCCGATACCGATGCGGCCTTTGCGCTGGCAGTCGCCAAGATCATC
The DNA here is from genome assembly GCA_900556425.1 of uncultured Coriobacteriaceae bacterium. Lineage (GTDB taxonomy): Bacteria > Actinomycetota > Coriobacteriia > Coriobacteriales > QAMH01 > QAMH01. The sequence goes on along the minus strand of USOR01000151.1, from coordinate 387 downwards.
ATCGATGAAGGCCTCTATGACGAGGCCTTCTGCAAGAACTTCACCGATATGCCCCTGCTCGTTGACACCACTACGGGAAAGCGCATCGAGGCTGCCAACGTGGCGGGGCTCTCGGCCCTGCCATCTCCGGCCTATCGCACCACGTACGTGGCCGTCGATGCCAATGGCAGGCCCTTCGCGGTCAACCCCGAGCGCCTCGGTGGCATGGAGGGCTGCACGCTTGAGTACACGGGTGATGTGCGCCTCAAAGACGGTACCACCGCGCATGCCAAGAGCGGTTTCAGGTTGCTGCGCGAGAGCCTCGTGGGCAAGACGGCGCAGTGGGCGAGTGATACCACGAGCATCCCCGTCGAGACCATCGAGCGCATTGCGCAGGAGTGCGCGACC
>USOR01000150.1 GCA_900556425.1 uncultured Coriobacteriaceae bacterium | reverse complement strand
CTGCCTGCCCACCCACTCCTGGTACTGTGGCATCGCCCTTCTGCTCGCGCCGACCATCGCCGGCCTTATCTGGAACAAGGGCGGCTGGATTCAGAATCGCGCCTTCACGCTTTCCATGTGGTGCATGTTCTGCCAGATGGTGCCCATGTTCGCCAACGACTCCATCTTTGCGGTGCAGTCCGTGAACGATCCGGCGGTCAACACCGTGGTCGCTTCCATCGCGCTCATCGCCAATATCGCGGCTTTCAGTTACGTCATCTACCGCTCCAAGAAGCTTGGCGTCAACCCGTACAAGCATGAGATCTGGGTTGGTACCAAGGAGTACAAGGAGGCCATGGCCCGCCGTGCTCCTGTCGCATACCTGCTCGAGACCGAGCCCAAGAGCGCTACGCCGGCAGAGATCGACGAGATGGTCGAGTATGCGGAGAGGCCCATACTTCCTGACCCCACCAAGGTTGACATGGAAATCGAGGTTGTCACATATGTGAAGCGCGAGTAGCAAGTAGGAAGTTAACAGTTCGGGGGTCTCATCCCCCTCATTCTGGGGAGCCGGCATTAGAATTGATGCCGGCTCCCTTTTCTTCTGCCCCTACCTGTTGAAAATGAGACAGTTGCTCAGAGACGTTGTCTCATTTTGGCTACGAGATGGCCTGCTTGACGCTTGTCCTGCTGGTCAGATAGGTGATGAGCATGTAGCCACCGTATATGGCGATGACGAGGCATGCCGCCATGACGATGGAGGGGAACAGATCGCGTCCGAGTGCCGTGAAAAGCGATCCAGAGAGGACGGCGATGGCGCATGCCGAGTGGCAGACGGCCAGGGCCAGCGGCGCGACGAAGTAGATCACGACCTGCTCGAAGAGCGAGCGGGTGAGCATGGACGTGTCGCATCCGAGTTTCGAGAGCAGGCGATAGCGTCCAAGCGAATCGATGGTGAGCGAGAGCAGCTGGATCGCGAGCACGGCGGCGGTCGCGACGAGCAGCACGAGGCCGATGTAGATCGCGAGATAGGTGACCATGACCTTCAGCCCACTTGCCTGTCCCATCATCTGCACGCGCGTGATGACGGTCGATACGCCTGGCGCATCGACGGTCTCGATGGCATCGACGAACGCACCTTCCGCGTTTGAACGAGGCGCGTACATGATGTTCACGTACACCGAATCAGGGGTCTCCATCTGGGCCAACGCGGTGATGACGTCATCGGGGACCACCATCGTGAGGGCGTTGCTGAGCATGTCGAAGTCGTTGAGCTGGACCTTCTCGACGCGACTAGCCGGCAGGAGGTCGCCGTCTGGCGTGGGAAGCGGCATATGCTGCGCCACGACTGCATCGGCGATTTTCTCGGATGCCGACATGCTGTTGGTGACGAGGTATTCGCCAGGTGACAGCGTGACGGGCTGCTTGTTGTTCATGGCGAGCACGTCGTTGAATTGTGCGAGGCCAACGACCTGCACGCTTTGGTTTAACGTCGAAGTGTTGCTCATGGCATCCGCAAGGTGCGTGTTGACAGTGTCCATGAGCTTGCCATAGGTCATGTCGGGAAGCCCGTAGAAGTCGAGCTGCGCGCTGGCGGCGACAAGCGTGTCCCAATTGGCGACGTGCTGCTGCAGATATGCGCCCGTCTGGCTGATGTCGGCACTGACGGGCTTCGTGGTGCCCTTGCCGTTTTCGTACACGACTTCCTTGTCGTACACGATGATGCTCGCGTCGTAGGGGTTCGCTTCGTCGATATCACCGGTGAAGGCATCGACGAGGGCAAGTCCCGTGGCAAAGGTGGTGATGGCGAAGAAGAGCAGCACGCACACCACCCAGATGGAGACGAACGAGGTGTTGAACTTCGATGCGACCTGGCGCGTGGTAAAGGGACGCAAGCGTTTGAAGTAGACGCCACGCAGACGCGTTAGCACGGCGATGGCAAAGCCGGAGAGCGAGAAGAAGAACAACAGCGAGCCCACCAACATAAGGACGGTTGCGCGCTGGAATTCGGCATCGAACATGAGCGTCATGCCGTTAATGTCGAGCTGCCAGTAGGCAAGGCCGATGAGAACCAGCGAGATGACGAAGAGCACGAGACACACCCAGGGGTTGCGGATGACGATTTTCTGACGCTTCGCCTTTGCGCCGATGAGGTCGATGAGCTTGCAGCGCCGCACGGTGATGACGTTGAAGATGGCGACTACGATGAAGATGGCGATGAAGCAGATCAGCGTCGCGATGCAGGCTCCCGGCGAGAAGCTGAACTGGTATTGCGGCATGGCGATGCCAAAGAGCGCCGCCGTGGCAAACGAGAGCAGCTGCGAGATGAGAACGCCAAGGCCCAGGCCGAGAATGAGCGACCCCAAGCCGATGAAGACCGTCTCGTATAGCAGGATGCGCGATACCTGCCCCGGCTTCATGCCGAGTACGAGGTAGATGCCGAATTCCCGCTTGCGCCGCGTGATGAGGAGCTGGTTTGCATAGATAACCAGGAAACCCAGGACCAAGGCGACGACGATGGAGAAGATATTCATCATGTAGCCGGTGAATTCGATGATGTTCGCGTGATTGGATGCCGCGATATCATGCATGACCTGCTGGTCACCGATGGAATTGAACGCGTAGAACACCGTGACGGCAATGAGCAGGGTGACGAAGTAGATGGCGTAGTCACGAAGCGACCGTCGTATGTTACGGGTGGCGAGCTTAAGCAGCATGGTACGCCTCCCCGCCGAGGAAGGTCACGACCTCCATGATGCGGGCGAAGTACTCCTCTCGCGTGAGCGATCCCTGGCGGATCTCGTTGAAGAGCTTGCCGTCGGAGAGAAAGAGCGTGCGGTCGGAAAACGATGCAGCGTATGCATCATGCGTGACCATGAGGATGGTCGCGCCCAACGACTTGTTGAGCATCGTGAGCGTCTCGAGCAGGATGGTCGCGTTGCGCGAATCGAGAGCACCCGTCGGCTCGTCGGCCAGGATGAGCGAGGGGTCGGCGATGATGGCACGGGCTGCCGCGACACGCTGTTTCTGGCCACCAGACATCTGGGCGGGATATTGCGAGAGCGACTCGGTCACGTTGAGCGTGCGCGCAATGTCGTTGATGCGCGTGGTGATGCTCGCGGGACGAGCGCCCTTGATGGTGAGCGCGAGCGCGATGTTCTCCATGCCCGTCAGCGTGTCGAGCAGGTTGGAGTCCTGGAAGATGAAGCCAAGCTCATCGCGGCGAAAGGCGCTGAGCTTGTTCTTCGACATGGTGGTGATGTCGCTGCCGTTGATGAGTATGCGGCCTGCGGAGGGCCGATCGATGGTGGAGATGCAATTGAGCATCGTTGTCTTGCCCGAGCCCGACGGACCCATGATGGCGACGAATTCGCCACGTGCGACATCGAAGCTCACGCCGGCGAGCGCGTACACGAGATTCTGACGACCGCCATACACCTTCTCGACATTACGCACGCAGAGGATGGGGGAGGAGCCCGTGCGGGATGCCTTCGTCGTCGACGCTGGCGGTGTTGCGATTACCTCAGACATGAATGCCCCTTCCTGTACGCGGAACTTTGACCGATGCATAGGCGAGCATACCGGCGACAAT
>USOR01000149.1 GCA_900556425.1 uncultured Coriobacteriaceae bacterium | reverse complement strand
CGTCGCCGACCTTGCGCGCTTCCTCCTCGAACACGCGGATGAACTCCGCGCCGATGATCTTGCGCTTGGTCTCGGGCTCGTCGACGCCGGCCAGCAGGTCCAGGAAGCGGTCCGTGGCGTCCACGTAGACGAGGTTGGCGTCCATCTGGTTCTGGAAGACGTCCACTACCTGCTCGGACTCGCCCTTGCGCATGAGGCCGTGGTTCACGTGCACGCAGATGAGGTTCTTGCCGATGGCCTTGATGAGCAGCGCAGCCACGACCGAGCTGTCAACGCCGCCGGAAAGAGCCAGCAGCACCTTGCGGTCGCCGACCTGCTCGCGTATGGCCTGCACCTGCTCGTCGATGAATGCCTGGGCGAGCTCGGGGGCCGTGATACGTTCCATGTCGTCGGGTCGCTTGTTGGGGTCCATGCGCTTCCTCCTCGAAGACGTAATGTCGATTTTCGTTTTCGTGATTCTAGCGCATCACACGTCTTTCGGTACGCTCCAGCGGCCGCAGAACGACCGACTGGGGGAGCAGCATCGACGCGGAGCGGTTTACATGCACGCTTTCGTTCCATGCGTGCGCGCGAAATCATACAATATGCAGAATGGTGCATCGCAGACTCGCGATGCTGCCGGCCCTCATTGTGCGGAAGAGGAGATGAGTCAATGTACCAAGGGGAACTCAGCATCTATCTTGTCGGCCTCGATGACGAGAACGTACAGGCCCTTCGGGCAGTTCCCGCTCTCGCTCCCTTTACGCACCGCTTCGTCTCCGCACCCGTTTTCGATGCGCACGTGGCGCTTGACGCCGATCTCACGCTCGTTTCGCTGGGCAGGGAGGTCGATACCTGGGTCTTGCAGGACTTCCTCGAGGACAAGGAGGAGCACTGCGACGTGATCGCGCTTGTGGCTCCCGAGCGTTCGGCCGAGACGATGGGCCTCTTGCCCGAGCTTTATGACGTCTGGCCCGACGGCATGCCCGCAGAGGAGCTCGTCTGGCGTTTCGATCATTGGCAACAGCATCGCAAGGCGCAGGCGGATGCACAGGAGACCGCGCAGTTCCTCGAAGTCACCATCAATTCGATTCCCTGCCTCGTGTGGTACAAGACGGCCGATGGCATTCACGAGAAGGTCAACGACAGCTTCTGCGAAACGGTCGGCAAGGAGAAGGATGACGTGCAGGGGCGCGGACATGCCTACATCTGGGATGTCGAGACGGATGATCCCGCCTGCATCGAGTCGGAGGCTCAGGTCATGGCCACGCGCAAGACCTGCGTTTCCGAAGAGGTGGTTCAGAGCGGCAGTGGCACGAAGCTCCTGACAACCTATAAGTCGCCGCTATACGATCTCGATGGCAGCGTCATGGGCACCGTGGGCGTCGCGATTGACGTGACGCAAGAGCGTGCCTACGAGCGTGACTTGCTCCAGAAGAACCAGACGCTCGAAAACATGTTCACCGCCATGGATTGCGGCGTTCTCACGCACACGCTTGACGGTACGCGCGTCATCGGCGTGAACCAGGCGGCGCTTGACATTCTCGGGTACGAATCCGAGGAGGACCTGCTCGCGCACGGATTCGACATGGTGGCCGATTCGGTCGTCGACTCCGACAAGGAGATGCTACGCGAGAAGTTCGCCACGCTCAAACAGGCGGGCGATAGCGTGAGCTTCGAATACAGCGTTCATCACGAGGACGGCAAGATTCTGCACGTGCTCGGGAGCGCCAAGCTGATAGAGCAAGATGGCGAGCTTTTGTATCAGCGCTTCTTGCTGGACTATTCCGATCAGAAGCACGAGGAGGAACGTCGTGAACGGCGCCAACAATCCTTCATACGCGCCCTGGGCGTAAACTACCTGGTCGTGTGTTCGTTTGACCTGAATACCGGCAGGGGAGAGCTCCTGCGCATCTCGGACGACGCGGACGAAGAGCTGAAGGACATCTTTGACGGGCCTCTGACCTACGAGAAGTCCCTCTACGACTACGTGAACATCCGAACACTGCCTGACGATCGATCCATGCTATGCGACATGCTCGCACGCGACCGCGTGCGCGAGGAACTCGAGGAGCGCAAGCGCATCAACGTCATGTACCGCTCGTTTGTCGACGGCGTGATGGGGTACCGCCAGGTGACGCTCGTGCGTGCGGGATCATGGGCGGAGGACTCCGGTGATGGCCGCTTGGTGGTCATGGGCTTGCGTAACGTCGATCGCGAGACGCGCGAGGAGATCGAGCGAAAGGAACAGCTCGAGGAGGCACTACAGCGCGCCAACCGTGCCAACGAGGCAAAGAGCCTGTTCCTCTCCAACATGAGCCATGACATTCGTACGCCCATGAACGCCATCATCGGCTTCACGACGCTGGCGACCAATCACATCGACGATGTCGAGCGTGTCGAGGACTACCTGAACAAGATTCAGGCCTCCAGCACCCACTTGCTCGATCTCATCAACGACATCTTGGACATGAGCCGTATCGAATCGGGAAAGGCTTCGGTCGAGGAAAAGCCGTGTGATCTCATGGAGGTGACGGAGCACCTCGGCTCCATCGTCCAGTCCGAGGTCAGCGAGAAGGGTCTGCACTACGATGTCGACCTCTCCGGATTGCATCATCCGATTGTCATGTGCGACGAGCTCAAGCTGAAGCAGGTGCTACTCAACATACTCGGCAATGCCGTCAAGTTCACGCCTTCCGGCGGTTCGGTCTCGTTCTCGATATCCGAAGCCGCCTCGGATGCCGATGGAAAGGCGAATTACACGATGACGATTGCCGATAGCGGCATCGGCATGGACGAGGCGTTCATCAAGCACATCTTCGACCCGTTCGAGCGCGAGCGGACCTCGACGCTTTCTGGCACGCAGGGTACTGGCCTGGGCATGTCCATCGCCAAGCGCCTTGTGGACATGATGGGCGGAGACATCAGCGTGACTAGCGTGAAGGGCGAGGGCAGCACCTTTAGCGTAATGTTGCCCCTCGAGGTGCTGGAGAAGGACGCCATTGCGGTTCAGGAGGGATACGCACGCCAGGAGCTTTCCGAACAGCTGCATGGCCTGCGCATCCTGCTCGTGGATGACAACCTCCTCAATCGCGAGATTGCCACCACCTTGTTGGAGGATGCGGGTTTCGTGGTCGAGCAGGCGGTTGATGGAAAGGATGCGATCGATCGTCTGTCCAATGCCGAACCCGGCTACTACCAGTTAGTGCTCATGGATATCCAGATGCCGGTCATGAACGGGTATGAGGCCGCGGCCATCGTGCGTTCCATGGACGATCCGGTTATCTCGCATATTCCCATCTTGGCCGTGACCGCCGACGCATTCGAAGAGGATCGCCAAAAGGCGCTCGATTGCGGCATGGATGGGCACATCGCCAAGCCAATCGAGATTGACGGCTTGCTGGCTGCGTTGGAGGGTGTCCTGCTTCCTGCATAGCGCGTGGTGACGGCCTTCTCTGCAACGCATCGTTGAGCGTGCCGCAATCTTTGGCATTCCCCGTGCATCGCGATATAATCGACGTGTTTTTTCATTGCGATGAGGGAGACCAACATGGCCAAGAAACTAGTTGCCGTTTTCGTGACGCTTGCCTGCGCGTGCACGCTGTGCCTC
>USOR01000148.1 GCA_900556425.1 uncultured Coriobacteriaceae bacterium | reverse complement strand
GGCGCGCATCTTGATGCGGCCACGACGGGTCTCGATCCAGCACCAGTCGCCCATCTCGATGCCCAGCGTGAGGGCGAGGTCGGGATGGATGGTGAAGTACGGATCGGGCTTGATGTAGCGGATGATCGGATTGTTGAAGTGCTCCGAGTGGTGGAACGGCATGAAGCCGCCGCCCGTCGTGAGGACGATGGGATACTCGGCTGCAACCTCGGGATCGTCGATCTCGTTCTCGGCCGGACCGATGTACTTCGGGAAGGCCGGCAGACCGAACTCCTCGAAGACCGAGCACTTGAGCTCGACCTTGCCCGAGGCGGTGCAGAACTGGCCCTTCTGCAGGTACTTCTGGTACTGCAGCGGCGGATAGTACATGCGGAAGCGAGCGACGAAGTCGTTGTAGTCCGTGATGGGGAGACCAAGCGGCGAAAGAACGTGGAAGTACGCGTCCTCAAGCTCCGGCCAGGGCCAGTCCTCTTCGGTCTGACCGCAGGCAAGGCCCAGGTCCCTCCAGATGTTGTAGTCGGTCTTGCGCTCGTACATCGGCCAGATGGCGCGCTCGGAGCAAACGATGGAGTCGGTGACGCCGTAGTTGGTGTGAACCATCGGGCGCTCCATGGCACCTGCGACCGGCAGTACGAAGTCGGCCATGAGGGCCGTCGGGGTCATGAAGTACTCGAGGACGACCAGGAACTCGACCTGCTTGCAAGCCTCGAAGGTCATCTTGGCATCGCCATAGGACGACAGCGGATTGGAGCCGCTGACGAACAGCGCGCGAACCTGGTACGGGTCGCCCGTGAGGATGGCCTTGAAGACGGACGGGCCATGAGCCTCGCACATCCACTCGGCGGTGAAGGCCTTGCCCCACTTGTCCTTGGAAATCTGGGAAAGGCGCTCGTAGCCGGGCCAGGAGGTCATCTTGTACTTGTCAGCACCGATCTGCTTGGCGCGCATCTCGACGGGCAGGCGGTCGTTGGCCTCGAGCTCCTCGTCGGTGACATATGCCGCGGGACCGGGCATGCCGTCGCCGCCGGGGCAGTCGAGGTTGCCGCAGATGGCGCGCAGAATCGAGCGGGCGTGCATGCCGGCACCGGCCGTGCGGCCGAGCTGATCCCAGGTGCAGCCCCACTGGATGTTGCCGGGACGGTTGGTCGCGTACATGCGAGCGGCCTGGCGGATGAGCTCAGGATCGAGCCAGGTGAGGGGCGCAGCCCACTCGGGGGTGTACGGCTCGATGTAGTCACGAAGCTCGTCGAAGCCCTCGCACCACTGATCGACGAAGTCCATGTCATAGATGAACTCGTTCATGATGACGTTGATCATCGCCATGGACAGAGCCGTGTCAGAACCCGGACGCAGCGGCAGCCAGAGGTCTGCATGAGCCGCGGTCTCGGAGTAACGCGGGTCGACGACGATGAGCTTCATGCCGGTGGCCTTCTGCAGGTCGGTGTAACCGTGCATGCCGGGCATGGAAGATGCGCCGGGGTTGAAGCCCCACAGGATGACGCACTTGGACGCGCCCAGGTCGGTCTCGAACGGAGACCAGCCGTTGATGGCGGTCTCGACCATGAAGGTCGGAATCCAGCACAGCAGGGCGTTGTGGAAGCCGTTGGGCGTTCCGAACATATTGAGGAAGCGACGCCTTGCCCAGTCGTCGGTACGCAGGGTACCGGCCGCAGCGGCGACTGCCTCTGCGCCAGACTCCTCCTTGATCTGGTTGAGCTTGGCGGCGATCTCGGTCAGGGCCTGATCCCAGGAGACGCGCTCCCACTTGTTCTCGCCCTTTTCGCCTGCGCGCTTCATCGGGTAGTTGATGCGCGACGGATTATCCACGAACGTGTAGGCCTGGTTGCCACGAGTGCACAGGCCACCAGCGTTGGTGGGATGATCCGGATCGCCTTCGGCGTAGATGAGCTTACCGTCCTTGACGTAAGCCAGAACACCGCAGTTCTGATGGCAGAAATAGCAGCATGACTTCTTGACCTCCACGCCTTCTGCGTGGATTTCATCCAACCATTTCGTCGATGAATAGTCTCTCACTCTGCCTCCTCCTTCATTCTCTCTTGCCACATGTTTGCATTACCTGCTTTCCGCAGACCATGCAGTCATGCGGAACACCTCCTACGAAGACGTCGCCATCTTCGCGTGTTGACGTTGTCTGCCTGCAGCGCCTGCACCCGCAACGACAAGCGGACATGGCAATGCCGACGTCTAACGTCTAACTTCCGTATTAAATCACGGGATGAAGGTTATGTGAAGCTAGGAAAATGGGGATTTCGCCTGTGTGCGCAATCTGCACCGCTTTCGGCGAAATCCCCATCATGTTCGTGCACTGATAAGCGCTTTGTGCACAAGGAGTCAAGTACTAGATTGACTCAATCTTGTTGACGATCGGGTCAAGCCAGTCGCCCTTGATGTCCTCGACATTGCCCGAGTCGACCTCGGCCGAAATCTTCGGATCCATTGGCACGCAGGCCCAGGCATCGATGCCCTTGCTCTTGGCAATGGCTTCGACCTCGGACTTGCCAAAGATCTCGTGACGCGAGCCGCAGTCAGGGCACTCGTAGTATGACATGTTCTCGACCAGGCCCAGAACCGGCACGTTCATGTGCTCGGTCATGCGAATGGCCTTCTCGACGATCATGTTGACGAGCACCTGTGGTGCAGTGGCAATGACAACGCCCTTGAGCGGGAACTGCTGGAAGACCGTCATGGGGATATCGCCCGTTCCCGGAGGCATGTCGACGATGAGGTAGTCGAGCTCGCCCCAGTTGATGTCGCTGTAGAACTGCGTGAGGATGCCATTGAGGACAGGGCCGCGCCAGAGGAACGGCGTCGCCTCGTCGGCGGTAAGCATGTTGGTTGACACGACCTTGATGCCCGTCTTGGTCTCGGCCGGCCTCAGCATGCCGTCCTCGTCGACGGCGGGAGGCTCATGGATGCCAAAGGAGCGCGGGATGGACGGGCCCGTGATATCTCCGTCGAGGATGCCGACCTCGTAGCCACGGCGTCGCAGCTCGCAGGCAAGCATCGCGGCCGTAAGCGATTTGCCGACACCACCTTTGCCACTTGCAACGGCGATGACGTTCTTGATCTTCGTACCCTCATGAAGTTGCAGCGTCTGCGGAGCGGTGCGATCGGCACATCCGCTGTCGCCACATGCGGAGCAATTGGAATTGCATTCAGCCATGTTGAATCTCCCTAAGCCGTCCTGGTATCCCAGGACCTCTCTCTTAAAAGCCGTGCTTCATGGTAATGCATGCCCCAAGCGCGCACCAGTTACGAAACGGCAACCAAGCACTTTGTCGGCGCACGAAAAGGGGGCCGAGACATATGTCCCGGCCCCCTTGCATGTACCTGGTGGGCGTTACTGGGATCGAACCAGTGGCCTTTTCCGTGTCAGGGAAACGCGCTCCCGCTGCGCCAAACGCCCGTGGCAAAGTAGTCTAACAGAATGACGCTTCATCGCAAGCACGTATTTTTACAAGTTTCTCTTGCGCTTTGCCAAAAACTTCCCTAGAATACCGCTCTGCGCGCGGAAGTGGCTCAGTTGGTAGAGCACAACCTTGCCAAGGTTGGGGTCGCGGGTTCGAGCCC